>DBIH01000193.1 GCA_002296885.1 Flavobacterium sp. UBA807
GTAACCATTTATACAATTGTCGGAACAGACAATTTATCGATTCAGGGAAAAAGCCTGCCATTTTCTGAAACCGATATTGTTCCAATTGCATACAACACAACTATAAATGGTGAGTTGACCATTACACTTGATGATTATGATGGTTTATTTACAACTCAAAATGTGTATTTGTTAGATAAAACAAATAATACTTTGCACGACATAAAAGCTTCGCCTTATACTTTTGTAACTACTAATGGTACATTTACCGATCGTTTCGAATTACGTTATACAGAAAATGCATTAGGTACAAGTAATCCGACTGTAACTGCGAATGACATCAAAATAATAACAGCAGACAACCAATTGCAGGTATTATCTCCGGCAGCAGCCATAGAAAAAATTCAGGTCTATGATATTTTAGGAAAACTACTCTTTACTCAAAATGATGTTAATGCTAATTTATATAAAACAGATTCATTACATATTGCACCACAAATATTATTGGTAAAAGTAACTTTAGATGATCAAAGCTGTTTTACTAAAAAAGTATTGATGGAATAGTACTTCATCTGAATATAAAAAATATAACCTTCGAACTACTCGAAGGTTTTTTTGTATGAAAGAGTTATCAATCCTCTAATTTTCTACATTTGCTGTCATGAATAAATCAGTATTGTGTATTGGAGCCACTCTAATGGATGAATTGTATTTCTGCAAGAACAGTATTGTAGAAGCTTCCTCTAATCCGGCAGAAAAAACAACAAGCATTGGAGGCGTGATGAGCAATATTGTACTACATTTAGCATTGTTAGATGTAAAGCCTTCAATAATTACAGCTCTCGGAAACGATGCAGATGGGAAATTTATTCAGGAAATTTTTGTAAAAAGCGAAATAGATTGCAGCCAATCAATAATTGTAAATCAGGCAACGGGAAAATATGTTTCCGTTTTAAGTCCTAATGGTGATTTATATGTTGCCGTTTGCGAGGATAATTGCAGTTCTTTTATTTCGGCAGATTTCTTAGAATCTAAATCCGATTTTATGAGTAAGTTTGATATATTGATTATTGATACTAATCTGACATCTGAAACGATACAATGGATTATTCATTTTGCTAAGGACAATCAAAAACAGTTAATCATAGAACCGGTATCAGTTTCCAAAGCATCAAAACTTGCAGCACTTGATTTAAAAGGTGTTTTCATGATAACACCCAATGAAGAAGAATTGGCAGCAATAGGGAATGGCATTTCTCAAAATGAACAGCTTACAGCACTTTTTAAACGCGGTGTCCAAAATATTTGGGTGAGAAAGGGTGCGCAAGGTTCAGCTATGTATAAAGAAAATCAAGTTATAAATCTGGAAGTTCCGACAATTCAGATCGTAGATAGCACAGGCCCAGGAGACGCTGCTTTGGCAGGATGGGTTTTTGGATACACCAATGACGAAGATGAAAAAACCTGTTTGCAATTAGGACATACTTTAGCACTGGAAATACTTCAAAGAAAAGGAGCTGTTGACCATTCTTTAACTATCGATAAATTATACAAAATCAAAAAAACATATTATAATGACTAAAAATAATCTTATAATCATCAGTCCCGAAGTTCAACACGCACTTGATAATAACTTACCAATAGTTGCTTTAGAATCGACCATTATTTCGCATGGAATGCCATGGCCAAAAAATGCCGCAACAGCAAAGGAAGTAGAAGAAGTTGTTCGTAAAAACGGAGCCGTGCCGGCGACCATTGCCATTAGAAATGGCAAATGCCTAATAGGATTGTCTGAAGATGATATCGATTATTTTGCTCAGACAAAAGATGTCTGGAAAGTCAGTCTGCGCGATATGCCTTATGTGATTTCACAACAATTACCAGGAGCTACAACAGTTGCAACAACAATGCGTATTGCATCGATGGCAGGAATTAAAATATTTGCAACCGGTGGAATTGGGGGCGTGCATCGCGGTGCAGAAGAAAGCATGGATATTTCAGCCGATTTAACTGAAATGGGAAGCACGAATGTAGCAATAGTCGCGGCAGGAGTTAAGTCTATCTTAGATATTGGCCTGACGCTGGAATATATGGAAACCATTGGAGTACCCGTCGTTACTTATGGTCAGGATGAATTTCCGAGTTTCTATTCTTCCAAAAGCGGATTCAAATCACCGCTTCGTTTGGATAATTCAAATGCTATTGCCAAAATGCTAAAGGCAAAATGGGATTTGGCTTTAAACGGTTCGGTATTGATTGCAAATCCGGTTCCTGCCCAATACGAAATGGAGCCTGAAGCTATTGAGATACATATTCAGAAAGCATTAAAAGAAGCTGACAAGCAAGGTATCAAAGGAAAATTGGTTACACCATTTTTGTTAAAATTCATTGCCGATAATACTCAAGGTGAAAGTTTAGAAGCCAATATTGCGCTGATTAAAAATAATGCTAAGGTCGGGGCAGAAGTTGCGGTTGCCTTACAGAAATTATCTTAAGCTTTTGATCACTTCCCATTCTTTTAGTTTTTGCTCAAAACTTTTACCGGCATTTGCCGGACTCGTTGATGGCAGCGTTACAAATGTATAACCTTTTGAAAGCCCTACATATTTCTTATAAAAGGCTGCCGCTTTTTGTCCGTTGAAGGCGATGAGTTTTATATTAGGATGTTCAGCTAAAAAACCTGCGAAATCATTTGGAACTTCTTTCATAATAGCGCTGTCTAAGCTTCCCTTACGTTCACAAGCCTGCAAAACATCCCAAACGGCAATTTTGTTTCGTTGCAGCATTTCTTTTTTCTGGTTGTAATCTGTAGAAAGTTCTTCTTCAAAAATGGTATGCAGCAATTTCCAGAAATGATTTCGGGGATGACCATAATATTGATTCATCGCTAAAGATTGAGCTCCCGGCATGGTGCCAAGTAATAATATATCAGCATCCGGATTTGATAAAGAAGGAAACGATTGAATTTTCATTCGTTAAAATTAAATCTAAATATTTAAAATAAAAAAGCTGCAATTTCCATGACTGTAAAAATACTATCACCGAAATTGCAGTCTAAGTTTAACAGCAATTAATTTGCCGTTATTTTTTAGCCGTAGCTTTTGTTGTTGAAGCGATTTTAGTTTTCGCAGTAGTAGCCTTTTTTGTAGAAACCACTGCTTTTTTTGGAGCAGAAGCGGCTTTTGTTTTTGCTACCTTCTTAGCAGGAGTAGTTCTTTTTGGTTTTTCCGGAGTTTTTGTTGTTGAATCATCTCCAAAACCAAAAAATTCCTCAATTGTTTTAATTATGTCCATAACGAAAAGTTTTAAAAAATTTATAAATGAGTGCTAAATGTATTATACAAAGTTGCCATTATTTGCCAGTTGTTTTTTTATACATTTTTTGGTTTATTTTATATAATTCGGCTAAGCTTCAAATCAGATAATTTTTAAATTGGTTTTCAATGCCATAATTGTATAAATAGAACTAACATTTATATAACATTTATGATATATATAAATCGGAATTTTGTTAGATAAATCTAATATTCACTCTAATGGAACATGATAAACCTTTAACGATTATCATTGTTGATGATGATGAGGATGACAGAGAGCTTCTCAGATTTTTATTCAACCAGAATGAAAATTTTGAACTCATCGGATGTTTTGATTCAGGTATGGATGTAATTGAAGAAATTCTCAACAAAAAAAACATTCCCGATGTTCTTGTCATTGATATGTATATGCCATTCCTTACCGGAATTGAAGTTGTTTCAAAACTGGAAGAAAGTGGAGTGGCTCCCAATATGAATAAATTCATCATATCAACAACAATAAATAATAGCGAACAAAGTAAGCATCAAAATAATCCCTCAATTAAGTTTATCAAGAAACCTGCATCTTTGGTTGAAATCAATGACCTTCCCGGCTTTATACTCGAAAGTCTGAATCACTCAAATAATATGAGGGTTTAACAGTATTTCGTTTTATAAGCAGATTAAAAAAATCCCCGCTGCATTTGCAGCGGGGATAACAACCTAATCACTAATCACTGAAATAATTATTGTTTTGCAAACTGTGCTTCAGCAGTTAGTTTGATTTCTTCGCCTACCAGCACACCACCGGTTTCCAGAGCGGCATTCCAGCTTAAGCCAAAATCTTTACGGTTTATTTTACCATTGATTGACAAACCAATTTTGGTATTTCCCCAAGGATCTTTCATCAAACCGCTGTATTCGGCATCAAGCGTAATGTTTTTGGTAACATCTTTAATTGTCAAATCACCATTGATTTGAAATTCGCCTTCGTTTACTTTTTTAACAGAAGTACTTTTGAATGTCAGTTTCGGAAACTTATCTGCATCAAAGAAGTCAGCACCTCTCAAATGATTATCTCTATCTGTATTTCCTGTGTCAATTGAATTTACATCGGCACCAAAGCTGATTTTTGATGTTTCAAATGCATCATCGTCATTTTCTATGTTGGCTTCAAACTGATTGAATTTTCCTGAAACATTTGTAAACATCATGTGTTTTACCTTAAAGCCTATTTCTGAATGTGTTGGGTCTATTGCCCATGTTGATTTTCCCATTGTTATTTATTTTAATAGAGTTATTAAATTTTATATGACAAAGGTAAATTGCGTATTTCGATGAAACACTTAACCTAGATTAAGAAATAAATTTAGTTGTGTAGAATTTATTCTACATAAATAAATATATTGTACTACGTTTTTTCTCTGCAAGAATGCTAAATTTGTCCAGTATTTCTCTGTGAAAAGTCAGAGAATACGGGAAGTGTTTTTAAAAAACCTTTTAAAAATCACTTGATGCAATTAAAAGAAATTACCCCAAATCTCTTTTAACATTATAATGCACAATGTTAGTTCTGTTAATTCACGAAGTGA
Organism: Flavobacterium sp. UBA807; assembly: GCA_002296885.1. Classification (GTDB taxonomy): domain Bacteria; phylum Bacteroidota; class Bacteroidia; order Flavobacteriales; family Flavobacteriaceae; genus Flavobacterium. The sequence goes on from DBIH01000193.1 coordinate 4,868, forward strand.
AGGTGTTGATTATGAGCGGGTAAGCTTATGATAATGCGTTTTTAAAAGGAGTTGGTACATTTTGTATAACCTGAGCTTCTATAAATTCTGGTGAATTGATTGCAATAATTGAGTGTAGTATTTATGCTAATGAGCAATTGATTTTATCTTAGAGAATAGCAGCACAAATTTCTTTTATTTGAAACAATTAAAATTTGAGCATAGAAAAGTAGTTCACTACACCTTACTCACTGCTATTATACTTTTGCAAATCATTGCTATCATTACCTGGTACAATGAAACAAAGCTTTCCGAAGCTTTTGATGATATGGCAACTGTTGGCAAAATCAATCGTGTAAACAGCTCGATGGTTGCTGCACAAGGCTATTTCAATTCCTATATTACGAGTAGGGATGAAACATCATTGGGGCAATATTCTTCCTCACTTAATGAAGTGGCAGCTATGCTGGATAGCCTGAATTCGGACAAGAATAACAAATTAACAGAATCCTTGTCGAAAAAAAAACAAAAGACGCAGGCTGAGATTTTAAAGGTAAAAGCATCGATAGATTCTATAATCGAAAAGCAAGGAGAACAAAGCCAGAACGATTTCAAGAAATCATTTAAATTCAAACAATTTGAAACCAATAAATTCCTTGACGATGTTAAAACTGATTCTTATGTAAAAGTTGACAGCGCTTCCAGAAAGGGATTGTTTGCCCGGCTTGGAGATGCTATAGCCAATCGTGTTGATGTGCAAAAGGAATACGTCAATACCGTAGTAACGATGCAGTATAAAGACAAAGTAATGACAGGTAATCTCGAAGAACAACTTGCAAATGTAATTGCAATTACCAATAATTACTATGCTAATGAGTTCTCAAAACTGAAAAGATCATTTTCAGTTTTGAGAAACAGTGATCTTAAGCTAATGGATTTCAATAATCAGTTAATAGCATTAGGCCAAAGTGCAATTGCGGATTATACAAACGACAATCCGTTACTAAAACCAGAAAACCAACAGCAGATTGCCGATCAATACAGCACCAATAAAGCGGTAAGAAGTTTTACCATCGTTTTCCTGATACTGCTGATGCTGGTGATATCGGTAATACTTTTCAACTTTACGCGCATTGCTTTTGAATACGAAAAGCAGTTGTCACTGGCTAAGGAAAAAATCCGTCAAAGCCTGAATTTCAAAAACAGGATTACCGGAATGATTAGCCATGAAATCCGTTCACCGCTGAGTATCATTTCGATGTACAGTAAAAAATCGAGTGCTTCGGTCAAAGAACCTGAACTCAAAGAAACCTTTAAATCTATTGAATTCACTACCAATTCACTTTTGTTATTGTCGAATCAGATTTTGGAATATTCAAAAGATGAAAATCATCAGCCTGAATTAAAATGCAGGAACATACAGCTCAAGCCTGAAATTTACCAGATAATCAACTCGATGGCTTCGCTGGTAGAAACCAAAGGAAATACTTTAGAAATTTCTTCAAATTTAAACGATGAAACAGTAGTGTATTCCGATGCTGCTAAGATCCATCAGTTATTCTACAATCTTATCGGGAATGCCAATAAGTTTACTGAAAATGGTAAGATTAAAATTAATATGAATCTCGAACATATTTCAGGATATGAGATGAATCTGAAAGCTATTATTTCAGACACTGGCATAGGAATTGCAGAAAGCGACCTCAAAAATATATTTGAATCCTATTATCAGGGAACTGTTTCCGAGAAAGTAAATGATTTGGGTGTTGGTTTGGGGCTGAATATCTGTAAAGAGATTATTGAGTTATTTGACGGTGAAATTAACATTCAGAGTAAGCCAGATGAAGGAACAACAGTGAGATTTAATTTGATTTTGACACAAGCAGAATAATATAAGCCAGACAATTTTTCAACTAAGACGAAGCATGAAATTATCAGATAACTATATTTTTTTAATCGCAGACGACCATAGTGTGGTGCGACAAGGCATTTCATTGGTAGTTAAGGAGTTGTTTTCAAAAGCTGTGATACATACGGCAGGAAGCTTTAAAGAAACGCTTAAAATTGTCAAAGATACTAAGCTCGACATACTCATTTTAGATATTAATTTCCCAGATGGAAACAGTATTAATATTATCCCTGAAATTAAAGCCGCTCAGCCCGAAGTTAAAATTTTAATCTTCACGGCTTATGATGAAAGCATCTATGCAATGCGTTACCTTAATGCCGGTGCATCGGGTTACTTAAATAAAGGCTGCACCGAAGAAGAAATCAGGCAGGCAGTTAAAAGCATGATATCAACCGGGAAATATGTAACTCAAAGTATCAAAGACCGTATTTTGGATTCGTATATATCCAAAACGCCAATAAATCCACTTGAAAAACTCTCTATAAGAGAAGTTGAAGTTGCCCGATTACTCATAAAAGGCTATGGCAACTTAGAAATCTCGGAACTGCTTCAAATCAAGAAAACCACTGTCAGTACCTTTAAAAATAGGGTTTTTGAAAAACTTGAGATTGATAATCTGGCAGCACTGATTGAATTATTCCAATTGTATTTTGAGGACAACAAATAGGTTGTCCTTTTTTATTTACATCAATTTTTATTTAACGATTTTGTAGAAACAATTCTACGAAATCTTGTCTGATGTTCTACAAGCTATTGATTTTGTTGAATTTATATTTGCAATGTAATGATGATGCAGAAAGGGTAAATAATGAGTATAATATAATGAACGATACAGAAACGTATAACCCTTCAGAACAAGAGAGGGAATCAAGGCTAATTGATAAAATAAACAAGGCTAATGAGCTAAATGCAATGCTTCTGAATCTGTTTTATACCGTTTCACATAATCTGAATGCTTATACATCTAATATTAAGATGTTATTGGATTTAATCGATTTTGAAGAAGATCCTGCAGAAAACAGAAAGAATCTGGATTATCTGCGATTAGTTTCAAATGATTTGAATAAAACGATAACCGATTTATCTCAGATTGTCTATGTTCAGAATAGCTCAGATATTATCAAAGAGAAGTTAAATCTGAATGAGTTTCTGAATAAAGTAAAAAATGTAATAGATGCTTACAGCATTGACGATAAGTTGCGGTTTATTAATAAGGTTCCTAACGATGTTTACGTGAATTATAATCCGGCATATCTTGAAAGCATCTTACTGAATTTTAGTACCAATGCCATAAAGTATGCACATCCTGAACGATTTCCAACCATTGAGTTTGGGTATTCTGTTGATAATACGGGCAAAGTGCTCACCATTACCGACAATGGTTTAGGTATTGATTTGGAACGATACGGGACATCATTATTTGGTTTGAACCAAACTTTCCATCAGCATGAAAATGCCAACGGAATTGGGCTGTATATAACAAAATATCAGATTGAAGCAATGAAAGGAATGGTAAGTGTTTCGAGCAAAGTAGGAGAAGGAACCACTTTTAAAATCCATTTCAGCGAATAAACAATTAAAAGAAATCGAGAATGGGAAAATTTGTAATGACAAAAAGAATTAATGGGGAATACCAGTTCAATTTAAAATCCAAAAACGGATTGGTAATCCTGACAAGTGAAGGCTATTCGACAAAGCAAAATTGTGAGCTGGGAATTGAATCCGTAAAACGTTTTGCAGAAGACGAAACTTCATTTGAAAAAAATACCGCTTCTGATGGTAAGTTGTACTTTAATCTTAAAGCTTCTAACGGACAGATTATTGGAACGAGTCAGATGTATGGCAGTGATTTTGCCATGGAAAAAGGAATTGCATCGGTAAAAAGCAATGTAGCTGATGCAACTATAGAAGACAAAACAAATAAAAGATTAATACAAATATTATCTGCCTCATAGCCTACAGATATTCCCAACAAATCTATCATAAAACCTATTTGTTAATTGAATGCCCCAGATAAGTTTTCTAGGTAAGTCGCTTGAAAATTGTAGTTATTGATTTAGGGTTGATTTAATTTCATTTATCAGGCTGGCGATATTGAGACTGTCGTCAGCTTACCTGGTAAAACTTTAAAAAAAACGTCCCGGTATTCCGGGACGTTTTATATATTCTAATCAATGATATTTGTTAGGACCAAAAATTACTCTTTGGTGAATTTATTTTCTTCTCTTGACAAATACATTGCAATTGTATAAACAAAAATGCTGTTTTATAAATATAAAACCATTACGGAATTTCAGTTAGATTTTATATAATTCCCATATCGGTGTATAATGAATAAAAAAAGCCCGCTCCATCTATAAAATAAACTTCACGGGCTCACTAACCAAACGATCTAATCAAATCTCTATTAACTTCGTGCCTGCACCGACGAAGTTAATAGAGTTCAAGATGCCGGTATCCTGAAGTTAAAGTTACATAATGATGAATAAAAAGGATTATAACTTTGCAGTCTTATGTTACATAATTCATATATGCTAAGCACCTCAGGTATAAGTTTTTATAAATAGAATTAGAATAGAAAATCTTTATTTATGGGGTTTAAGTTGGTTTTCTGAATACCAATAAAGGAACTTTAATACTAAATGACATATCAACCGAATTGCTGGATATCATCATTCGGTCAAACCATCTTCTGTCCTGTTTTGTAAAAAGCACAACCAATGATGGTTTTAGTTCTTCTACAGCTTTTCTTAAATGTTCATTTAAAGGATACAGGGCATCTAATTCCCTGTAATTGAACTTTATGTTTTTGGACATAAATTTATTGGCTATATAAGTCAATTTTTCCTTGTTTTCTTCCAATCCAATTTCATAATCATAATGAATAACGTTTAACTTGGCTTGTAAAGCTTTTGTTAGTGAAATTACATTTGTGATTTCCGGTTCCGGATTTTCCATATCAGAAGCATAGCATATTTCTGTTAATGGTTTGTTTCTGTAATTTTTTGGTATTACAAACACAGGAATTGGTGAATGAATAATCATTTGCGTGGTTACCGTGCCAAATAATTTGCCCAAAAAATTTGTCCCGCTGGCACCAATACATATAAAATCAGCTTTATGCTTTTTTGCATAGTCAATAATTTCGTTGCTCACTTCGGCACTCATAAGGCAAACGCATTTATAATTTACACCAGCAGGCAAATTTTTATTGTATAACCTTTTTATTAATTTAATCAAATAGTTTTCGCTGGCTTTTAATCCGTCTTCCTGAAATTGTGAATAATAAGCATAATCCCATAAAACATCTGTTGTTGGAGACATGAGTTTCACTATGTGCAGAAAAATAATTTCTGATTTGGTTTTTGATGCTAATTGAATAGCAAAGCGCACCGCTTTTTTTGAATTGGCAGAAAAATCTACGGGTACTACTATTTTTTTCATAATGAAATGGTTTGACATGAATAACTTCAATTTTTTTCAAAGTTCAGGAAATCAAGCCAGTCATAGAATGACAGATATCACAAGGGAATATGATTGAAATCAGATGCGAAGTACATGAATTCTTTGAAAGCCCAAAATTGATTTATTGAATCAAAAGAATGATGAAAATCATGTTGCTGTTTTTAAGTAATGATTTTTATCATTTTGCATGAGAAATCCTGAATAGATATTTGCTCAATAAAATGAGTATATTTGCTCAATAAAATGAGTAATTATGAGTAGCCATCAATGCTTTCATTGTGGACAGGACATAGCAGAAAAGGACACGCTTTTTTTTGATGAAAAGGCTTTTTGCTGCAAAGGATGTGAAACAGTTTATGAGATTTTCAGCCTGAATGGGCTTTCGACCTATTACGATATCGAACACTCTCCCGGAAGCAAACCTTTTACTGACGATAAGAAATATAATTTCCTTGATAATCAGAAAATCGTGGAAGGTTTGTTGGAGTTCAGTGAAAATGGAATACAGATTGTTTCCTTAAGCATTCCTAATATTCACTGCAGTTCTTGCATCTGGATACTTGAAAACCTCCGCCGTATCGAAAAAGGAGTAGTGTCTTCTCAGGTAAATTTCCATCAGAAAAAAGTCCGTATCAATTTTAATCCGGATGAAATTTCACTTAAAAAAGTAGTACTTCTTTTGGCGTCGATTGGATATGAACCCTATATCAGCCTCGAAGATTATGACAGTGAGGTTAAAACCCGTGACCGAAGCTTAGTTTACAAACTCGCAGTTGCTTTCTTTTGTTTTGGGAATATCATGCTGTTGTCTTTTCCCGAATATTTTGAGCATAAGGAATTCTGGCTCGATCATTATAAAGTCTTTTTCCGGTGGCTCATGCTGGCACTTTCATTGCCAAGCTTTTTGTATTCGGCAAGCGGATATTACATAGCTGCGTGGAATAATCTTCGTGCTAAAATTGTAAGCATTGAAATTCCAATTGCTTTGGGTATTATCGTGATGTTTATCCGCAGCTTGACAGATGTCCTGCTTGATCGCGGACCTGGTTTTTTTGATAGCATGACTGGTTTGATTTTTTTCATGCTGCTTGGCAAGATGTTCCAGCTAAAAACTTATAAATTCCTGAATTTTGAACGCGATTTCAAGTCTTATTTTCCAATAGCGGTTACGCGCGTTAAAATTGATGGGAAAGAAGAAAATGTTTCGGTTTATGAAATAAATAAAGGCGACCGTATTCTTATTCGAAATCATGAAATCATTCCGGCTGACGGTATACTGATGTCAGAAAAGGCAACTATTGATTACAGTTTTGTTACAGGAGAAGCTGTACCTGTTTCCAAAAGATCTGGTGATAAGATTTTTGCAGGAGGGAGGTTGTCGGGAGCTGTTATCGAGATAGAAGTGCTAAAGCCTGTATCGCAAAGTTACCTAACGCAATTATGGAGTAATGAAGCGTTTCAAAAGAAAGAAATTATTGGTTATAAAAATATAACAGACCGTATCAGCCGTTATTTCACCCCAATTTTATTGTTGATATCAGTTTCCGGTTTCGGATATTGGATTTTCATCAATACCGATACAGCTTTTAATGTTTTTACCGCTGTGCTGATAGTGGCATGTCCCTGTGCGTTGGCTTTGACAGCACCTTTTACTTTGGGAAATATCCTCAGAATCCTTGGCCGCTCTAAATTTTATCTGAAAAATGCTTTGGTTATTGAACAAATGGCTAAAATTAATACCATTGTTTTTGATAAGACCGGTACAATTACAACTAATAAATCAGCGATCACTTATGAGGGAACGGTTTTAAACAAACAACAGGAGCAATGGGTGCGAAACCTGCTCAGAGCATCCAATCATCCCTTAAGCAGAATGCTTTATGCTCATTTACCCGATGGCGGCAAATTGCCCGTAAGCAATTTTGAAGAAACTACCGGAAAAGGAATTACCGGGGAAATTGAAGGACATGTTATCAAAATTGGAGCTTCTTCTTTTGTCGGATCAAAGCTGACAGAATCAACCTTCCGGACATCGGTAAATGTATCGGTAGATGGCGTTTATTTTGGAAAATTCATCCTGCATAATGAATACCGACAGGGTCTGGCCCAACTATTCGATAAACTTCATAAAAAGTATACTATTAAGATATTGTCGGGAGATAATGAAGGTGAACGTACAGTGCTTCAGGACTTACTGCCTAAGGATGTCGAATTGGTATTTAACCAAAATCCGGAAGAAAAATTAGGTTTCATTAAAACACTGCAGCAAAATGGGCACAAGGTGATGATGATAGGTGACGGACTGAATGATGCCGGAGCTTTAAGACAAGCTGATATAGGGGTTGCAATCTCGGAGAATGTCAATGTGTTTTCGCCTGCATGTGATGCTATTCTTGACGCCGGTGAATTCGAAAAATTAGAACTATATCTGGCATTATCCAGCAAGGCAATAAAAGTAATAAAAATGAGTTTTACACTTTCTTTCCTTTATAACATTGTAGGATTGAGTTTTGCCGTAACCGGTAATCTGCTTCCTATTGTGGCAGCTATTATCATGCCTCTCAGCACAATAACAATTATCAGTTTTGTAACCATAATGGGTAATTTTTATGCTTATAGGCTGAAAGTAATGACGGTCAAAAAAAAGTATGATGAAGGTCATATTTTATCAAAAGTCCCAACACTAATTTTGAACCAGAAAATACCTGTATGAGTGTCATCTATCTTTTAATATCCATAAGCATCATTATCGCAGTAGCTTTTTTAACGGCCTTTGTAAAGGCTGTGAAGGGAGGTCAATATGACGACGATTATACACCGTCAGTGCGAATGTTGTTTGATGACGAACTAAAAAATAACACTACAGAAACACCAATACAAACCAAAGTAAAAAAACAAATTTAATTATGGAGATGCAACAATTTTATTACGACAACAAAATTGTAAAAAAGTTCCTTTATGCCACTATTGTTTTTGGCGTCATAGGAATGCTGGTTGGGCTATTGCTCGCGTTCTTTTTTCTTTTTCCTAACCTTACCGATGGAATTCCATGGCTAAGTTTCGGAAGACTACGACCGCTGCACACTAATGCGGTAATTTTTGCCTTTGTAGGTAATGCAATCTTTGGAGGAGTTTATTATTCACTGCAGCGACTTCTGAAAGCCAGAATGTTTAGTGACTTCCTGAGCAACCTGCATTTTTGGGGTTGGCAGCTTATTATTCTTGCAGCAGCAGTTTCATTGCCTCTGGGAATTACTACTTCGAAAGAATATGCCGAATTAGAATGGCCTATTGATATTGCAATTGCTTTGATATGGGTTGTTTTCGGAATCAATATGATTGGAACCATCTTAAAAAGACGTGAACGTCACTTGTATGTGGCTATTTGGTTTTATATTGCCACTTTCGTTACTGTTGCGGTGCTTCACATCTTTAATAGTCTTGAACTTCCGGTATCTCTTACTAAAAGCTATTCGGTTTATGCCGGAGTACAGGATGCCTTAGTGCAATGGTGGTATGGTCATAACGCGGTAGCATTTTTCCTTACAACACCATTTTTAGGTCTGATGTACTATTTTGTGCCTAAGGCAGCTAACAGACCAGTTTATTCTTATCGTTTATCAATCATCCATTTTTGGTCACTTATCTTTATTTATATCTGGGCAGGACCACATCACTTGTTGTATAGTGCATTGCCAACCTGGGCACAGAATTTAGGAGTAGTCTTTTCAGTTATGCTGATTGCTCCATCTTGGGGTGGAATGATTAATGGACTTTTGACCTTGCGTGGTGTTTGGGATAAAGTTAGGGTAGAACCGGTACTTAAGTTTTTTGTTGTGGCTATTACCGGATATGGTATGGCGACTTTTGAAGGTCCGATGTTGTCACTTAAAAACGTTAATGCCATAGCACACTTTACAGATTGGATTATTGCACACGTACACGTTGGTGCTCTTGCATGGAATGGCTTTATGACATTTGGTATGATTTACTGGCTTGTTCCAAGAATGACTAAAGGACCATTATTCTCCACTAAACTGGCGAACTGGCATTTCTGGTTGGGTACTTTGGGGATCATTCTTTATGCGCTTCCAATGTATGTTGCCGGCTTTGTTCAGGCTTCAATGTGGAAACAATTCAATCCTGATGGAACCTTGACTTATGGTAACTTCTTGGAAACCGTTCAGCAGATTATTCCAATGTATTGGATGAGGGCTGTTGGAGGAACATTATACATCACCGGTATGTTCATATTGGTTTACAATATAATCCGAACTATAAGAGCCAATGCCCCTGTAACAGACGATTTGGCTGAAGCACCTGAATTACAAAAAATCACAGGTTCCCGAATTAAAGGTGAAAAATTCCACCCATGGTTGGAAAGAAGACCAATACAAATGACATTATTAGCTACAGTAGCAATCTTAATAGGAGGTATTATCCAGATAGTTCCAACCATCATGGTAAAATCCAATATTCCAACTATTTCAAGTGTTAAGCCATATACTCCGTTAGAGCTTGAAGGTCGTGACCTTTACATTAGAGAAGGTTGTGTAAGCTGCCACTCCCAAATGGTAAGACCTTTCAGAAGCGAAGTTGAACGTTATGGTCCACAGGCTAAAGCTGGCGAATTTGTTTACGACCATCCATTCTTATGGGGATCAAAAAGAACTGGTCCGGATTTGTTAAGAGTAGGAGGTAAATACAATGATAATTGGCATTTCAACCATTTATGGGATCCTCAATCTACTTCGGCGGGCTCTATCATGCCCGGATACAAATGGCTTTTTGATAACAAAGCTCTGGATATTTCAGATATCGATAAAAAAATGAAAGTGATGCGTGAGTTGGGTGTTCCTTACACTGATTATGAAATTGCTAAGGCTCCTGAACTAATTGACGTGCAAAGCAGAGAAATCGAAAAAAGTCTGTATTCCGATCCTGATTTTGTAAAAAGTTATGAAGACAGTAAGAAAAAAGCCGAAGCCAAAGGTGAAAAATTCATTCCAATGCATCAACGTGAAATCACAGCACTTATTGCTTATCTGCAAAGGCTTGGAACCGATATAAAAGTAAAAGACAACGCTAAAAAATAACATTATGTTCGAACCAATTAAACACAATATGGAAACCATCGCAGGAGTGGCAATTTACCCAATCCTGTCCCTGCTAATCTTCTTTTTGTTCTTTGTAGGTTTAGGAGTTTGGGTGTATAGTTACAAAAAAGAAACCATCACTGCTTTTAGCCAAATGCCTTTACATGAAAACAAAAATGATAACCCATTAAATCCAGAAAAATGAAAAAGTTCTTTCCAGTTTACGTTAGAGTTCCGGTCATATTCTTCTCTGTATTTTTAGCTTTAGAATATTTTGTCGACTCAGGAGATCGCCCTGCTTTTGTAAAATATCCTATGGTGAGCGTGTTTCTCTTTGTCTTTCTGTTCCTGCTTATTGCTATTGAAATAGTGAAGTCTGCGATAGATAATATAACCTATCAAATGATGACTGATGAACAGAAAAAACGACTCGAAGAAGTAACTAGTATTGACATCAGTATTACAGATCAGCAATGGTATAAAAACCTGATGAAGAAATTAACACGATCAGAACCTGTTGAAAATATGTCAATGCTGCTTGATCATGATTATGATGGTATTAAGGAGCTTGACAATAAGTTACCGCCATGGTGGGTTTATATCTTTTACATAACCATACTTTTTGGAGCGATTTATTTGGTGCGTTTTGAAATTATGGGCGGAGATAATCAGGAAACCGAATTGCGCAAAGAAATAGCTCAGGCTAAAGTAGATGTAGCCAAATATATGCTTACGGCTCCTGATATGATGAGTGAAAGCAAGGTTACAAAATTGACTGATGCTCCTTCGATTGCAAAAGGAAAAGCAATATTTATGGCAAACTGTACAGCCTGTCACCGTGCTGACGCTGGTGGACAAATTGGTCCTAACCTTACAGACGATCATTGGATTTTTGGAGGAGACATCAAAAACTTATTCCACACTATAACCAACGGTGGTCGTGATGGTAAAGGAATGGTGGCCTGGAAGGGAACTTTGAAACCAACACAAATACAGCAAGTAGCAAGTTATGTACTGTCATTACAAGGCAGTAACCCTAAGAATCCAAAAGCACCGGATGGTGACCTTTGGGTTGATCCGGGGCAAAAATCTACAGAAGTAAAGAAATAAGCAATGAAACCAAATAACGAAAATGAAACTTTCAGGGATAGTATCGGAACACTGGATGAAGCGGGTAAACGAAAGTTTATTTTTCCCAAAAAGCCGAGCGGCAAATTTTACCAATACCGTAAGATAGTCAGTTATTTTCTGTTGGCAATTTTGATTGCTAACCCGTTTATTAAAGTAAATGGCAACCAGTTCATGATGTTCAATGTGCTCGAGCGCAGATTCAACATTTTCGGGTTTCCTTTTTGGCCACAGGATTTTTACATTTTCGTTTTGGTTATGATTACCGGAGTGGTATTTGTCACTTTATTTACAGTAGTCTTTGGCAGAATTTTTTGTGGATGGATTTGCCCACAGACT
>DBIH01000142.1 GCA_002296885.1 Flavobacterium sp. UBA807
TTGTTGGTGAAAACGGCTCACTTACACAACAAATTGCCCGCGGAGTAATTCCTTCAATGATATTTTGGGGCGCTCCCGGAACCGGGAAAACAACTTTGGCACAGATTATTGCCAAACAAAGTAACCGTCCGTTTTATGAGCTAAGCGCCATAAACAGCGGCGTCAAAGACATTCGCGATGTGATTGACAAAGCGAAACTGAGTGGCGGATTATTCACAGCAAAAAATCCGATTTTATTTATCGATGAAATCCATCGCTTTAGCAAATCGCAGCAGGATTCGCTATTAGCCGCAGTAGAAAAAGGTTGGATAACACTGATTGGCGCAACAACTGAAAACCCAAGTTTTGAAGTTATTCCTGCGCTTTTGTCACGTTGTCAGGTGTATATCCTAAATCCGTTTTCAAAAGAAGATTTATTGGCTCTGCTTGAAAGAGCTATGAAGCTTGATTCCATTATCTCAACAAAAAAAATAAAACTAAAGGAAACCGAAGCTTTGCTGAGGCTTTCAGGAGGCGATGGACGCAAACTCTTAAATATTTTTGAACTCGTTGTAAACGCTAGCCCCGAGGGTCCTATAACAATTACTAATGACAAGGTCTTAGAATTGGTTCAGCAAAACACCGTCCTTTATGATAAAATGGGCGAACAGCATTACGACATTGTTTCGGCATTCATAAAATCAATTCGCGGAAGCGACCCAAATGGAGCGGTTTATTGGCTGGCCCGAATGATAGAAGGTGGTGAGGATGTAAAATTCATTGCACGTCGAATGCTGATTCTATCGAGTGAAGATATTGGAAATGCAAATCCAACAGCATTTATCATGGCGAACAATACGTTTCAGGCAGTTTCTACAATTGGTTATCCCGAAAGCAGAATTATTCTGAGCCAATGTGCGGTCTATCTGGCAACTTCTGCAAAAAGCAATGCAAGTTATATGGCTATCAGTGAAGCACAGCAATTGGTAAAACAAACCGGAGATTTATCGGTACCTATTCACTTGCGCAACGCTCCAACCAAGCTGATGAAGGAATTGGGTTATGGCGAAGAGTATCAATATTCGCATAGCTATGAAAACAATTTCTCTGCGCAGGAGTATCTGCCCGATGAAATCATAAACACCGCACTCTACAATCCCGGGAATAACTCCCGTGAAAATGAATTGCGTACGTTTTTAAAAAACCGCTGGAAAGATAAATACGGTTATTAGAATTTAAGGTTTAAAGGTTCTGAAACTAAACTTCCGTTTTTATAATATTCAAAAAACCATTTCCCGTTTTTTAAAATTACGGTTCCGTTTATATCGCCTTTTATTCCAATGAATACATTTTTTTGTGATGTATTTAATAATTTCATTATAACTTTTGGCTCATTATCCACAACCTGATAACCGTTGGCTATTGGCTGAGCAAAAAAGAAAACTTCTGAGCTGGAATTTACACTATCAGGTCCTCCTGATATCATTTCAGTTTTATCTCCTTTTTTTGTTGGAGCTGGTGGTTCCGGTGCAATATCACCGGGTACTTCTCCCGGAACTTTTACAATTGCAACATCAAAATTACCATTGTATTTATAATGCAATTTATCAAATGATTTTCCGGCTTCTCGTAATGCCTGATTATAGGCTGTTGGCAATTGTTTTTCGCTGCTCTCTCCAAATGCAGTTTCAAAAAGAATTTTATCCCTACAATCTTTGATTACTATTTTAAGTCTGGTCAATAACATTGTGTTATCCTTTACCAAATCGGCATACAATTTTTTACAGTTGGCATTTGCAATTTCATCTGGAATTGAATCGGTTGCCAAAAAAGCCTTAAACCCATATTTCTGAAGCAGTAATTTTGTTGAAACATTCAGTCCATATTTCCCTTTTTCCTTAAACCCAGTAAACTTCAAAGGTACAATTACATATTCATAACTATTGATTCCCTGCGAAAAGGCACAATATGAAATTAAAACAAACAGCAACGCAATCTTCTTCATTTTATAATATTTTTTTTAATTCTAATAAATGATTTATAGTCAAATGCCCTTCTTCAGTATAGATTCCCTTTTCATCAAACAGGATAGCCTTCATTCCAAAATCTATGGCGCCACGCACATCGGCATCAATGCAATCACCAATCATAATAGCATTATCTTTATTGGCGTTTGCCAAAGATAAAGCAAATTCAAATATGTTTCGGTGTGGCTTTTTTACTCCTGCCATTTCTGAGTTGGTTATGGTTTTAAAATATCGCCCAAGTCCGGATTTGCTTATTTTCTTTCCCTGCACTTCAGCAAATCCATTAGTAATGATGTGCAAATTGTATTTTGGTTGCAGATATTCTAAAATTTCTATTGCTCCATCAAAAAGTTGATTATTATCTGGCATGTATTCGATGTATTTTTCAGATATGAAATTGATTTCTTTATCAGAAATTGCATAATCCAAAACATCAAAAGACTGACGCAAACGCGTATAACGCAACTCTTCATGAGTCATTTTATCAACCTGATACAACTTCCAGCATGCCTGATTTATAGGCGCATAAATTTCTATAAAAACATTGGTGTCAATAGTTGGATGATGCTTCCTGAAAATCTTGTCAAAAGCCAAAATAGAATTTTTGTCAAAATCCCAAAGTGTGTGATCTAAATCGAAGAAGATGTCTGTTATGTTTTCCATTTAAAAAATTCCTTCATCCTGAAAACTGAAATAGCCGTTTTCTGTGATGATAATATGGTCGAGCACCTTAATATCTAACTGCTCTCCTGCTTTTTTTAGCTTTTTGGTTATTTCCTTGTCGGCATCGCTTGCCTGCAATTTTCCGGAAGGATGATTGTGTGACAAAATTACGGAAGTTGCATTGTGTTCCAATGCGGTTTTAAAAATTAATCGGACATCAACTACAGTTCCTGTAATTCCACCTTTGGAAAGTTGTGATTTGTAAATGATTTTGTTTGAATTATTGAGATACAAAACCCAAAATTCTTCGTGTGGCAGTTCGCCGATAATGGGCTGCATGATTTCAAAAACCGCTTTGCTTGAAGTTATCTTACTTAGTTCTACAGATTCTTCCGCTCTTCTCCTTCTTCCCAATTCCAGTGCAGCTGCAATCGAAACCGCTTTCGCCTCACCTATTCCTTTGAATTCCATCAACTGCTTCAATGACAATTTACCTAAAGCATTTAGGTTATTATCAACGCTTGCCAAAATCCTCTTACTCAGGCTGACGGCACTTTCATTTCTGCTTCCGGAACCAATCAGAATAGCGATAAGCTCAGCATCACTTAGAGCTGTCTTGCCCTTAAGCATCATCTTTTCGCGGGGCTTATCATCTTCTGCCCAGTGCTTTATGGAAAAATTTTGTTCCAAGACAAATACTTTAAATACGTTTTCTGCGTTATAAAACTAAAAATAATAAATATGAAAACGGTATACTTTTTACTCACTTTACTTACGTTTTTTACTTGTGGACAAAAAGAAATAGAGAATGAAAGCAGTGTTCCAAATACTTTCGAGGATAAACTTTCTGCCGCTGCAATTTCTATAATTGACGACAAAGTTGTTTATACTCCGACTTATGTTTCTATAAAATATCCAAACGGCGATGTCCCTCCAAAGACCGGGGTTTGCTCAGATGTTGTGATTCGCTCCTATCGAAAACTTGGAATTGATTTGCAAAAAGAAGTTCATGAAGACATGATCAATAACTTCTCGAAATATCCCAAAATCTGGGGCATGAGTAAAACCGACACTAATATTGACCACCGGCGTGTCCCGAATCTCGAAGTTTTCTTTGGCAGAAAAGGACAAACTCTTCCGATAACAAACGATGGTAACAATTACAAAACCGGAGAATTGGTTACCTGGATTATTGGGAATAAATATCCACATATTGGTATCGTTACCAATAAAAAATCATCAGACGGAAATCGTCCGATGATTGTTCATAATGTTGGTGCCGGTCAGGTTTTAGAAGATTGTTTATTTGACTGGAAAATTGTGGGTCATTTTAAATATGAAAAATGATTTTAAGATTAGGAAATCAAACCTTTTACCTCATCAAAATTCAATCCGCCATAATTACCGGAACTCATTAGCAGCAAAGCCGAATGATTCAAATCATAATTAAAAAGAAAATTCTTGAATTCTGCGGGTTCAGTATAAATAATCAAATCGTTGCGTTTGAAGGATTCGGCAATTTGCTCATACGTAATTTCCTGAAGCTGCTTGATTTTAACTGCATCGGGCGAATAGAAAACCACAGCAATATCGGCGGCATCAAGTGCGCCTTCATATTCTTTCAGGAATTCTGGATTTAAACTACTGTAGGTATGTAATTCCAAACACGCTACTAACTTTCTATCCGGGTATTGCGCTTTCACTGCTTTAGTCGTTGCTGAAACTTTGCTTGGTGAATGTGCAAAATCCTTATAGGCAACCTTGCCTTTTCCTTCAGCAATTTTTTCAAGGCGTTTGCTTGCTCCTTTAAAACTGGCAATCGCTTCATAGAAATCGGCTTCATCAACACCCATATTCTGGCAAATCCATTTGGCACCAGCCAAATTATTCAGATTGTGCGCTCCGAAAACCTCAATTGGCATGGGCCCTTCGGGAGTATCTAATAAAGTGACTCCGTCTTCAACGGTATAACTTGGTGTTTTATAAGGAATTCTTCTTATCGTATTTGTCGATTCTTCGGCGACTTTTTTCACGTTCTCGTCTTCTTCATTATAAACCAAAATGCCGCCTTTGGTAATTTGGTTTACAAAAATTTCAAACTGTTCTACATAATTTTCAAATGTTGGGAACACATTGATATGATCCCAGGCAATTCCGGAAAGTAAAGCTATATTTGGTTGGTATAAATGAAACTTTGGTCTTCTGTCAATTGGTGATGAAAGATATTCGTCACCTTCCAGAACAATGAAATCATTTTCATGCGTAAGATGTACCATCGTGTCAAAACCCTCCAGTTGTGCTCCAACCATATAATCGACATCGATATTATGGTAATGCATCACGTGCAGAATCATGGATGTAATAGTCGTTTTTCCGTGGGAACCGCCTATAACGACACGAGTTTTGTTTTTTGACTGCTCGTATAAAAATTCAGGATACGAATATATTTTCAGGCCCAATTCCTGTGCTTTCAATAGTTCAGGATTGTCAGCTTTGGCATGCATTCCGAGAATGATAGCTTCAATATCTGAAGTTATTTTTTCAGGAAACCATCCAAACTCAACCGGCAGTAATCCTTTTTTTTCCAATCGTGACTTTGATGGTTCGAATATGGCATCATCGCTTCCTGTTACCTGATATCCTTTGTTGTGTAATGCTAATGCCAGATTGTGCATAGCTGCGCCTCCGATGGCGATGAAATGTGTACGCATGTTTATGACTTGTTTTTTTCCTGATATTTTTTCAAAACTTCCAGTGCCTTTTCCGGCTGGTTTAGTTTGTCTTTATATAGTTGGGCTAATCTTTCATAAGTTTGTTTTGAACCACCAATCTGGATTGCTTTGATATAATATTGTTCAGCACTTTTATAACGTTTAAAATATTCATCGATATGCGCTTTGGAAAGATAACCATCAATAGGTGAAATCTTGAATAATTCATTCGAATAGTGCTGCGCTTTTTTTTCGCTTCCGCCAATAAAACCCGGAAGTTGTAGATAATATTCGATTAATGCCCATCGTGCTTCAATATGATTTGGGTTGAGTACAATTGCTTTTTCAAGCGATTCTCGGATATCTCCAATCAACCGAATCGCAACCCATTTCCCGCCTGTTTGTGCCCGCATCCCCAATGCGCCGCCATATTTGAAATAATAATCGGCGTTATTAGGTTTTGACGTTTTAAGTTTCTCATAATAAAACGCAGCTTTTTCCCAATCATTCATATTGCTGGCTATGTCACCAAGGTATTCAATGATTTTAAGATTGCCGGGAGAATCTTTTAATGCTGCTTCAAAAAGAGGTTTAGCCAAACTGTACTTTTCCTGTGTAAACAGCTTTTCTGCCTTCTCATAATTGGTTTGTGAGAAAATCAATGTTGGCACCAAAAGAAGAATAAAAACTAACTTTTTCATCTAATTGTAAATACACTTTGACAAGCACAAATGTAGTTTATTATTAGGATTTTTAGAGAAGATTTAACTCAAAAAACCCATCTTTTAGGATAGGCTTTTATAAGCCGTGGCTGTTTTCAGGTTCCTCGCTGTTGATGTTGAGCATTTCCCAAAGTTTGTCTTTCAATTCGGATAATCCTTGTTGGGCAACAGATGAAATGAACATGAACGGAAGTCCTTTGAATTCTTTATCCAGTTGCAACTTGAGTTCGGTTTTAAGCTCATCATCAAGCATGTCGCATTTGGAAATTACCAAGAGCCTGTCTTTATCCAGCATTTCAGGATTATAACGACGTAATTCGTCTATCAGGATTTCGTATTCTTTTTTGATGTCATCGGCATCAGCCGGAACCAAAAACAACAGTGTTGAATTACGTTCGATATGTCTCAAAAAGTAATGCCCCAAGCCTTTCCCTTCTGCCGCTCCTTCAATAATTCCCGGAATATCAGCCATAATGAACGACTTGAATTCGCGATAAGCTACAATTCCCAAATTTGGCTTTAAAGTCGTAAACGGATAATCGGCAATTTTTGGTTTTGCTGAAGTTAGGACCGAAAGTAAAGTCGATTTTCCTGCATTTGGAAAACCAACCAAACCAACATCGGCCAATACTTTCAATTCAAGAATCACATCCATTTCTTCCGGTGGCATTCCCGGCTGGGCATAACGTGGTGTTTGATTGGTTGAGCTTCTGAAATGCCAGTTTCCCAATCCGCCTTTTCCGCCTTTAACCAAAATTCGTTCTTCGCCGTGTTCGGTTATTTCGAAAAGGATTTCATCGGTTTCTTTATCACGAACAACAGTTCCCAGCGGCACTTCAATCAATTTGTCTTCACCATCATGCCCCGTACTTCTTGAACTTCCTCCATCGCCACCATGACCGGCTTTGATATGACGTGCAAACTTCAGGTGAAACAAGGTCCAAAGGCTTTTGTTCCCTTTCAGGATTACATGTCCGCCACGACCACCATCACCACCATCCGGGCCACCTTTTTCAATAAATTTTTCTCTGTGCAGATGCGAAGAACCCTTCCCTCCTTTTCCGGACGAAACATATATTTTTACGTAGTCTACGAAATTTCCTTCTGTCATGATTTTAGTTATTGGTTGTCGGTTGCTGGTTGTCGGTTGTGGATTTCTCCCATCAACTATCAACTGTCAACCATCAACTATTCTTTTAATGCTTTTACCAGCACTTTGTCTATTTTCACGCCATCCATATCGATGACTTCTAATTCTAATTTGTTCCAGATTAGGGTTTCTCCCGTTGTTGGAATTTTTCCCATTTCGGTCATGATCAATCCACTGACTGTTGTAACTTCATAATCTGTTGTCAGATCATCCATGTCGAAATACGTCAGGAATTCGTGTAACGAGTACAAACCATCCACCAGCCAGGTTCCGTCTTCACGAGCAATCAATTGGTATTCATCTTCGTCAAAATCGGCGGCATCGCCAACCAAAGCTTCAAGAATGTCATTGAGTGTAATGATTCCCTGAAAAACACCATATTCATCAGTAACCAAGGCATAATGCACTTTTGATTTCTTGAAATTCTCCAATGCTTTGTATGCCGAAGTATGTTCGATAAGATATTCCGGTTTTTTGGTGATTGATTTTAAGTTGAATTTGCCTTTTTCAAAACTGGTGAATAAATCTTTTAAAAGCACCACGCCTTCAACCTCATCAATATTATTTTCTTTACAAACCGGATAAACCGAGTGTAATTCACCTAAGACTTTTTCTTTTAATTCTTCTATGGAATCTTCAAAAGAAAGATACACGATTGATTGGCGGTGTGTCATCAGCGAGTTGATTTTTCGGTCGCCGATGTGAAAAACCCGCTCTACAATATCTTGCTCTATTTCCTGCACTTCGCCTACCTCGGTTCCTTCCTTAATGATTGCCTTGATTTCCTCTTCGGTAACTTTTCCGTCAGCGGTTGGTTTGATGTTGAACAGTTTTAGAATTCCTTCTGTTGAAATCGTTAGTAACCAAATGAACGGTGCAGTAGCTATCGAAATCATTTTCATTGGAAAAGCCACGGCTTTTGCAATAGCTTCCGGATAATTCAGCCCGATTCGTTTTGGCAGTAATTCGCCTAAAACCAAGGAGAAAAATGTTAGTGTGACCACTACAATTCCGACTCCGATGGAATTGGCATAAGGTTTTAAAACTGCGAAACCAGAAACAAAAGTTTGAACATCCGTCGTGATTTTTTCGCCCGAATAAATTCCGGTCAGGATTCCGATAAGCGTAATTCCGATTTGTACGGTAGAAAGGAATTTGTTTGGTGAGTTTGCCAGATCCAAAGCAATCTTGGCATTGTTATGTCCTTTTTTAGCAGCAGTTTCCAGACGGTTTTTACGCGCCGATATCAACGCAATTTCCGACATGGAAAAAACGCCGTTGAGCAGTATTAAAAAAAGTATGATGAGTATTTCCAAAATGTTGTAATTTATTCTGAATAGCCCGGATAGAAGTGGTTATACTTTTGCGCCGTTGTTCGGCGCAAAAGATAAGAACGTATAGCCGGAACAGCTCCTAAAATTTATCAAAAACCTTGTTCAGTCTTTGTGTTACTTCCTCAATGGTCCCGATTCCGTCAACCGCGTGAAATTTTCCCTGCTTGTTGTAATAGTCCATCAAAGGCGCCGTTTTTTGATTGTATTCGTCGTAACGGTTTCTGATTTTTTCTTCGTCCTGATCGTCGGGTCTTCCTGAAGTTTTTCCTCTTTCGAGCAAACGCGCTACCAAAATATTATCATCAGCTTCCAACGCAACTGTTGCCGTAATGTTTTGGTTTTTTGATTCTAAAAATTTATCCAAAGCTTCTGCCTGTGCCAGTGTTCGTGGAAAACCATCAAACAAAAATCCGGCAGAATGTGGGTTTTTATCCACTTCGCTCTGCAGCATTTTGATCGTAACTTCATCCGGAACCAAATCGCCTTTGTCCATATAGGTTTTGGCCAGTTTCCCTAAATCGGTATCGTTTTTAATATTGTATCTGAAAATATCTCCTGTTGAAAGATGCGTCAGATTGTATTTTTCTTTTAAAAATTCAGCCTGAGTGCCTTTTCCCGCACCCGGTTTTCCGAAAAGAACGATGTTAATCATTTTGTTATTTTAAATTTTAAATTTTGAATTATAAATTTTAAACTATTGTGCCAGTTGGTAAATATCCGGCAGGTTTCTTCCCAATCCGTCATAATCTAAACCATAACCAACAATGAATTTGTTTGGGATTCTGATGCCGATATAATCTATTTTAATGTCTTTTTTATAGGCTTCCGGTTTAAAGAAAAGCGTTGCGATTTTTAAATGCTTTACCTTTTTCTCCTTGAAAATGGCTTTTAATTCTTCGATTGTATTTCCGGTATCCACAATATCTTCGACAACAACTACGGTTCTGCCTTCAAGATTTTGATTCAGCCCGATTAATTGCTTTACGTCATTGGTTGTCGCTGTTCCTTCATAAGAAGCCATTTTTACAAAACTCACTTCACACATTCCACGGTAATTTTTCATCAAATCAGATACTACCATGAAAGCTCCGTTCAAAACTCCAATAAACACAGGCACTTCATCAAAAAAATCATCATCCATCTGCTTCGCCATATTCCTGATTGCAAAATCAATTTCTTCAGATGAAATGAACGGCTCGAAAGTTTTGTCGTGAAGATGTATCATGGGTTTTGGATTTAAAATAAGGTGCAAAGATAAGAAGTTGAACGTTAGTAGCTAGGCGAAAAAAGTGAAAATGTTAAATAAAATGTATTTTTTATATTTACGGAATGGATGTGACTTTTTTTAATCGGATTGCCAAAAGCAACGCAAGTACAAATTGCCGGAATGGCATTCGTGATTTTGTTCTTGAAAATCCTGATTCTGTAAAAGATTTGGCTGAAATCGCATTCGATTTGACCATCAAAAATCACTACAAAGCAGTCTGGGTTATCGAAATGCTGGCAGAAACGCATCCCGAATTATTGATTCCTTATATAGACCAAATCTGTAATGCGGCTCCACAATACAAACATGAATCGGCTATTAGAGGGATTTCACGAACCATTCTTTTTTTAACCACATCCAAAAAAAATTCGCTGACAGAAGAGCAAAAGGAAAAATTTATAGAAATCAGTTTAGACCGCTTGATTGGCAATTTTAATATAGCTCCCAAGGCTTTTGCTATGTATGCATTGGCGCATTATGCCAAGCAGCACGAATGGATAAAGGAAGAATTACGCAATATCATCAATAAGGATTTTGCGAATCAGTCAGCAGGATATAAAGCTGCGGCACGTGAAGTTTTAAGAAAAATATAACGACATTTTTTGGATTCGAAATACTATCTTTGCGTCAACTACACAACTACAACTAAAATGAACTACTTCTCTTCCGATTTTAAACTGGGAATCCTCGGTGGTGGACAGCTGGGCAAAATGCTTCTTGCCGAAACCCGGAAATTCGATATCCAAACCTATTTTATAGATCCAAGCATGTATGCACCGTGCCAGTTTGGCGCCACACATTTTTTTATTGGCGATTTGATGGATTTTGATACGGTTTATGAATTTGGCAAAAAAGTCGATTTGCTGACAATAGAAATCGAAAATATCAACCTTGATGCTTTGGATAAATTGGAAGCCGAAGGATTAAAAGTTTACCCGTCACCAAAAACGTTGCGACTGATTCAGAACAAAGGCATTCAGAAAGATTTTTATGTACAAAATCAAATTCCAACCGCAGCTTTCAAAAGATTCAGCAACTTAAATGGTTTGCGTGCCGAGATTGAAAATGGTTTAATTGAAATGCCTTTTGTATGGAAAAGCGCCCAGTTTGGTTACGACGGAAACGGAGTAAAGATTGTTCGTTCAATTTCAGATATCGAGAATTTGCCATATGTTGAGTGCATTGCCGAGCAAATGGTTCCGTTCAAAAATGAATTGGCCGTGATTGTTGCCCGCTCTGCTTCGGGCGAAGTAAAAACGTATCCGGTTGTTGAAATGGAATTCCATCCCGAAGCCAATCAGGTGGAATATGTCATTTGTCCGGCTCGTATTGATTACAACATCGCCAAAAAAGCCAATAAAATTGCGTTACAGGTCTCAGAGGCTTATAACCACGTTGGCTTGTTGGCAGTAGAAATGTTCCAAACGGAAGATGAGGGAATTTTGGTTAACGAAGTAGCGCCAAGACCTCACAATTCAGGACATTACAGCATTGAAGCAAGTTATACGTCTCAATTTGAAAATCATCTTCGGGCTATTTTAGATTTACCTCTGGGAAGCACATCAAGCAAAGTCGCCGGAATTATGGTAAATTTGGTCGGTGCCGAAGGTCATACCGGAAATGTTGTTTATGAAAACATCGAAAAAATCATGGCAATTGATGGTGTAACGCCACATATTTACGGCAAAAAGGAAACACGACCTTTTCGCAAAATGGGGCACGTCACTATTGTCAATGAAGACATGAACGAAGCAAGGCGAATTGCCGAAGAAGTAAAAAACACAATCAAAGTAATATCAATTTGAAAATTTAGAAATTTGAAGATTTGAAAATGAAAAAAATAATCCTTTTCTTTTTGTTACTGACAGTAACAACAGGCAATTCCCAAACCATTCAGAAAGGCTGGAATTGCTTTGAGGGTTACATCGGAATAAATGATATTGTGGTCAATGTTTATTGCGACAGCGTCGGAAATCTTAAAGGCGATTATTGTTATAAAAAATACGAAACCCGAATTCCGTTAATTGGGAAACTCAAACCTGGCTCTTTGTTTTTAGATGAGTTTACCGATAACAAAATCACTGCAAAATTTAACGGAACAATAAATGAAAAGGATAATACCATCGGTGGAAAATGGTCATCAACTACACATTCGGATATTCATTTCCATCTAAAGCTCAGTTCACAAAGTGGTAGCAACAGTTTTGAAAAACGCTATGCCGTTGGAACCAAGGAAAGTGTAGAATTATTTTTCAAAAAAGCAAAAGTTGCCATTTTATCCGATGACAAAACCTGGCTTTCCAAAAACACTGAATATCCGCTGACTTTATCGAGCAATAAAAGTAAACTTAAAATAAAAAATGCTCAGGATTTCATAAAAAAATACAAACAGATTATCACACCGGCATTCAAACAGACTATCAAGGAAACCTGCACCTGCAACATCTTTTCTAATTGGCGCGGAGCCATGATTGCCAACGGATTTCTTTGGATTAATGAGTTTGAAAAGGGGAAACTAAAAATAACCGCTATACATTAATGATTATTATGAATTATGAATTTTAAATTTTAAATTAAATGACATAATTTAGATTTCATAACTTAGAATTTAAAATAGAAACAATGAAAGTAGCCATCATTATGGGAAGCCAAAGCGATCTGCCGGTCATGCAGGAAGCCATCGACATCCTGAAAAGTTTTGACATCGAAACCGAAGTCGATATCGTTTCGGCACACCGAACTCCCGAAAAATTATTCGATTTCAGCAAAAAAGCACATACCCGTGGCATTTCGGTTATCATTGCCGGTGCCGGTGGCGCGGCGCATTTACCGGGAATGGTTGCCTCCATGTCGCCATTGCCCGTAATTGGCGTTCCGGTAAAATCGAGCAATTCGATTGATGGTTGGGATTCGGTTTTATCCATTTTGCAAATGCCGGGCGGAGTTCCTGTGGCAACTGTCGCGCTCAATGGTGCCAAAAATGCCGGAATCCTCGCAGCTCAAATCATCGGAAGCCATGACAAACTAATATTAGACAAAATCATTGTTTACAAAGAATCTCTAAAAGATGCGGTGAACAAATCATCGAATGAAATGAAAAAATAAAATTAGGAGCTTAATCCCGCTTTCCGTTCCAATCTTTTTCTGTTCTCGATACATTTTGTTCCGTCACTTCGAGTGTCCGCTTTAGCGGATGTATCGAGAAGCGGAACAAAACACTCGAACTGACGAAAAAGGATTTCCACTACAATCGGGGCTATAAAATCACATAATACGAAATGAAAATCTTAACAGAAAAATTTAATACCAAACACAATACGGCACCTTTCAGCCAAATCAAATTAGAAGATTACCAACCGGCTTTCGAGGAGAACATTGCCAAAGCAAGAGCAGAAATCGATGCCATTACCAACAATCCCGAAGCACCGACTTTTCAAAACACCATCGAAGCTTTGGATTATTCAGGCGAAGCTTTAGACAGGTTGTCGTCAATCTTCTTTAATTTGAATTCGGCTGAAACCAGCGACGAAATGCAGAAAATCGCACAGGCTGTTTCTCCGTTACTAACCGCTTTCAGTAATGATATTGCCTTAAACGAAGATTTGTTCAAACGCGTAAAAGCAGTTTATGAACAAAGAAGCAATCTGAACTTATCGCCTGAACAGGCAACTTTATTAGACAAAAAATTCAAAAGTTTTTCAAGAAACGGAGCCTTGCTTTCCGAAGATAAAAAAACGCGTTTACGTGAAATCGATACCGAATTAGCCAAACTAAAACTGACTTACGGCGAAAATGTTTTAGCAGAAACCAATAACTATCATCTGCACATTACCAATCACAACGATTTAAAAGGTTTGCCCGAAGGAACTATTGAAGCAGCAGCAAGTTTGGCAAAATCAAAAAATTTGGAAGGTTGGGTTTTTACTTTGGATTATCCAAGTTATATTCCGTTTGTAACGTATGTCGACAACCGCGAATTGCGAAAAGAACTGGCGATTGCCAATGGTAAAAAAGCATTTCAGAATAACGAATTCAACAACGAAGAAATCACTTTAAAGATTGCCAAACTTCGATTTGAACGCGCCAATTTATTAGGTTATAAAACGCATTCTGATTTTGTTCTCGAAGAAAGAATGGCACAAACTCCCGAAAAAGTAAAGTCGTTTCTAAATGATTTATTAGCCAAAGCAAAACCTGCTGCCGAAAAAGAATTTGCACAGTTAACCACTTTCGCAAAAGAACTGGACGGAATCGATGAACTCGAAAAATGGGACGGTGCTTACTATTCGGAAAAGCTAAAACAGAAACTTTTCGATTTTGACGACGAAAAACTAAAGCCTTATTTTAAACTCGAAAATATTCTAAATGGCGCATTTACCGTTGCCGAAAAATTATTCGGAATCACCTTCAAAGAAGTTTTTGATATTGATAAATATCATGACGATGTTCAGACTTTTGAAGTGCTGGATTTTCAAAATCAATTGGTTGCCATTTTCTATGCTGATTTTTTCCCAAGAAAAGGAAAACGCAACGGTGCGTGGATGACATCGTTCAAACCGCAATACATTAAAGATGGTATTAACGAAAGACCGCATGTTTCTATCGTCTGTAACTTTACGCCGCCAACCGAAAGCAAACCATCGCTATTAACTTTTAATGAAGTGACAACTTTATTCCACGAATTTGGCCACGCCTTACACGGAATGTTAGCTAACACTACTTATCCGAGTTTATCGGGAACTTCTGTATATTGGGATTTTGTGGAACTGCCAAGCCAGGTTATGGAAAACTGGTGCTACGAGCCCGAAGCTTTAGCCATATTTGCCAAACATTATAAAACCGGAGAAATCATTCCACAGGAATTTGTCAATAAAATAAAGGAAAGTGCGAGCTTTCTGGAAGGCATGGCAACGCTTCGCCAATTGAGTTTCGGAATTTTAGATATGGCTTTCCACAGCAATAATCCAAACAATATTACCAATATAAAAGCATTTGAAAAAGCTGCATTTGAAGGAACCACACAGTATCCTGATGTGGAAGAAAACTGTATGAGCGTTTCTTTTTCGCATATCTTCCAGGGCGGTTATTCTTCGGGATATTACAGCTATAAATGGGCAGAGGTTTTGGATGCCGATGCATTTGCGTACTTTCAGGAAAAAGGAATTTTCAACAAGGAAGTCGCAACGAAGTTCAAGGATAACGTTTTATCAAAAGGCGGAACCGAATTACCGATGGAATTATACAAACGCTTCCGCGGGCAGGAGCCAAAACCTGAGGCTTTGCTAAAAAGAGCAGGATTAATTTAGATTATTAAAATTATGACAACATTTATCATTCCTAACTGGCTTATCATTCTAAGTGGATGTGGCCAAATATTTACTGCGCTGATATATCCTTATATACGTCATCAGGTTTTTGATTGGTACAATGATGTCAAACAACTAAAGCCACTAAATCAGGAGATTTGTAAAACCTATGGAAGATATATCCAGGGACTGAATTTCTCTTTCGGATTGATTGCAATTTTGTTTACCAATGAACTTAAAGAACAATCGGCTTTGGCGGTTGCCTTAACCGGTTTGATTGCTGCCTATTGGGTTGGAAAAGTTGCCACTCAGATTGCGTATTACCCAATGTATCAGATTCCGCAGCGGAAACTTTTTAAATTTGGAAGTTATGGTATGAATACTTTATTTGTGCTGTTTGCATTTGTCAATACAGTTCTTTTCATTCATAACTTAATTGGGCATTATAAACTATAAGATGACAACCATCAA
Organism: Flavobacterium sp. UBA807; assembly: GCA_002296885.1. Lineage (GTDB taxonomy): Bacteria > Bacteroidota > Bacteroidia > Flavobacteriales > Flavobacteriaceae > Flavobacterium. The sequence goes on from DBIH01000142.1 coordinate 15,631, forward strand.
TCTTACCACAAAAATTAATGCTCCTTTGCAAACCGTTTTTGACCTGAACAGAAACATTGACATTCACAAATTATCCATTTCAAAATCGAAAGAAACAGCTATTGATGGCATTACTACGGGCTTGATCAATATAGATGAAACAGTAACATGGCGCGGCAAGCATTTTGGAATTTACCTCACACACAAAAGCCTGATTACAGAAATGGAAATTCCAAATTATTTTGTTGATGAGATGACTGAAGGTTGTTTCAAAAGCTTTAAACATCAGCATATTTTTACAGAAGAAAATGGGATTATCATCATGAAAGATGAAATTCAATATGAAACGCCATTTGGAATTTTCGGAAAACTATTCGACAAATTAATCCTGAAAAATTACCTAACCAATTTAATTAAGGAACGAAATGATTTTGTCAAAAATCTAGCAGAAGAAAACAAAAGCTAATCCTCCCCATTTATCCTAATGACTTTAATCACCAAAGTGTAATACACAAAGACACTAAACGTAATGATCAGGAAATGAGTGATAGTCATCCAAAAGCTCTTATAAACGAATAAGCGATAAATAAAAGTTGTCAGAAAACCACTAAAAATAAGCATGAAATTCTGGAACCAAACGACTATGCTCTTACTGATGCAAAAAGCAATTAAAATTATAAATATCAAGTAGCGATTCACAACCCCTGAAAAAATCAGAGCTACGATAGAATATCCAAAATAGACCCATCCATTGGTATTCAAAAAATAAGGCAAAATACCAAATAGGCAGATTGTCCAGGCTAACGCCAATAATGTGAATGTAAGCACAGTAAAACTAAATCCAAAAAACGAAATTTCCCTATTCATAAATTTATGTATTTGCATCCAATAGGATAACTAATCCCAACCAAAAAATCGGAATGCTTTCCACCCAAAATGAGCTATAGTATTTTGATCTCCTTTCGTGGGCAAATAGTAAAAAAAGTAACACTATAAAAGCCACACCCAGCCTTATAAGCAAAGTAAAAAAAAGAAAGCTGGTCTGAAAAAATCCCAAAAGAATAAAGACAAGCAATAAAACGCCACCTACAATCTTGGTTTGTTCTACCCCTATTTGCTGAGGAACAGTTCTAAGATTGGGGTCGTCAACCCGTAAATCTATTATTTCAAAAATAAGTATCAGCACGAAAATCAAAATGTAACGCTGGATGGCTATTACAAAAAAATCCGGCGTCAATGCAATTCCGGCATTGATAATTGGCAAAAACAATGTTATACCAACCCAACAAAATGCGACAATATAAATCTTGACACCTGCCCAGTTTCTGGCATTCTTCCGATTAGGAAAAAAAGGCAAAGTATAAAGCATCGTTAGAATCAAAAAAGCGACGGCTATTATTTTTGTAATTCGCTCCAATTGGAAAAAGAAAAACACAGCAGCTAAAAAAGAGAAGAAGCTCAGCACTGCAATCAGCTTTAATTCGGTTCGCATTTCCAGCTTCTTTCTTCTTGCCAAAGCATCATACTTCACAAAATTATAAGCAACGATTGTCCCGAAAAAAGCAAATAATGCTGATGATTTTACATCATTTATTCCAAACAAATAACCTGTCATAATAACCATGGCAAAAACTGACAGTGCTACATGGATGCTGCTGTTGATGTAAAAGTCGATAAGCTTCATTAAATAACGCATATTTCAAAAATACACAAACTGTTAATAACAACACTTTTTAGTTAAAAAAAACTCTAAATTTGATAGTCTTTTAACCTAAAAATTAGACATTAATAATTACTTTTGTTTGCGCAAAAAAAGCACAACTAAAACACTTTTAGAACTTAGAATTTAATGAGAACAGACGCATTTGCATTACGCCACATAGGTCCACGTGAGAACGACCTTAACCATATGTTCAAAACCATAGGAGTTGAAAACTTTGAGCAACTGATTTACGAAACCATTCCGGACGATATCCGCCTGAAAACAAACCTGAATCTGGATGCTCCAATGACTGAATATGAATATTCTCAACATATACACGAATTAGGCAAAAAAAATAAGGTCTTTAAATCGTATATCGGTTTGGGTTACCATCCAACAATTGTTCCAGCGGTGATTCAGCGAAATATTTTTGAAAATCCGGGTTGGTATACTGCTTACACTCCGTATCAGGCTGAAATCGCTCAGGGAAGACTAGAAGCAATTTTGAATTTCCAGACGACAGTTATTGAGCTAACCGGAATGGAAATCGCAAATGCTTCTTTATTAGATGAAGGAACTTCAGCTGCCGAGGCAATGGCATTGTTGTTTGACGTTCGTTCACGCGACCAAAAGAAAAATAATGTAAACAAGTTCTTCGTTTCGGAAGAAGTGCTGCCACAAACCATATCGGTTTTGCAGACACGTTCTACGCCAATTGGTGTGGAATTGGTAATTGGCAATCATGAAAGCTTCGATTTTTCTTCCGATTTCTTTGGAGCAATTTTACAATATCCGGGCAAATACGGTCAGGTAAATGACTATTCCGGATTTATTGCAAAAGCAAAAGCAAACGAAATAAAAGTAGCAGTTGCTGCTGATATTCTGTCTTTAGCCAAACTAACTCCTCCGGGAGAAATGGGTGCCGATGTTGTTGTTGGAACCACGCAGCGTTTTGGAGTTCCAATGGGCTATGGTGGACCGCATGCTGCATTTTTTGCTACGAAAGAAGAATACAAACGTTCGATGCCGGGAAGAATTATCGGCGTGACAATTGACACCAATGGGAACCGTGCTTTGCGTATGGCATTGCAAACCCGTGAGCAGCATATCAAACGCGAAAAAGCAACTTCCAATATTTGTACGGCTCAGGTTTTATTAGCTGTTATGGCCGGAATGTATGCTGTTTATCACGGACCGAAAGGATTGCGGTATATTGCCAATAAAGTACATTCATCAGCGGTTACTTTAGCAGATGCTTTAAACAAACTTGGGGTTTATCAGACCAATACTGCTTTCTTTGATACCATTGCGGTAAAAGCCGATGCTAAAAAAGTAAAGGCAATTGCCGAGAAAAACGAAGTCAACTTCTATTATATTGATGCCGACACGATTTCTATTTCATTAAACGAAACCACTTCGATTACTGATATCAATCAAATTATAGCCATTTTTGCGGAAGCTTTAGGCAAAGAAAAGTTTACAGTAAAGAACTTGTCAACATCGGACAACTTTGTTGCTGCTCTGGAAAGAAAATCGGCTTTCCTTATGCACGATGTTTTCAACAATCATCATTCTGAATCGCAGCTGATGCGTTATATCAAAAAATTAGAGCGCAAGGATTTATCATTAAATCACTCGATGATTTCGCTGGGTTCGTGTACCATGAAATTAAATGCTGCCGCCGAAATGCTACCGTTATCGATGGCAAACTGGAACAGCATCCATCCATTTGCTCCGATCGAGCAGGTTGAAGGTTATACAACTATGCTTAAAAAACTCGAGCAGCAGTTGAATGTTGTTACCGGTTTTCAGGGAACAACATTACAACCTAATTCGGGTGCACAAGGAGAATATGCAGGTTTGATGGCAATCCGCGCCTATCATTTATCACGTGGTGATGAACACCGAAATGTATGTTTGATTCCGGCTTCGGCACACGGAACCAATCCGGCTTCGGCGGCAATGGCAGGAATGCACATCATCGTTACCAAAACAATGGAAAACGGAAACATCGATGTGGAAGATTTGAGAGCAAAAGCAATCGAGCACAAAGATGATTTGTCCTGCCTTATGGTAACTTATCCTTCTACACACGGAGTTTTTGAAAGTGCTATTTGTGAAATTACTAAAATCATACACGACAACGGTGGTTTAGTTTATATGGATGGTGCCAATATGAACGCGCAAGTTGGATTGACTAATCCCGCAACGATTGGCGCTGATGTTTGCCACTTAAACTTACACAAAACTTTTGCAATTCCTCATGGTGGCGGTGGTCCAGGTGTTGGGCCAATTTGTGTAAATGATAAATTGGTTCCGTTTTTACCAACAAATCCTGTGATTCCGGTTGGTGGTGATAAAGCAATTACTGCTGTTTCATCGGCACCATATGGCTCGGCTCTGGTTTGCCTGATTTCTTATGGTTACATCACGATGCTTGGCGCCGAAGGTTTAAAAGCTTCTACAGAACATGCCATCCTGAATGCAAACTATATGAAGACAAGGCTCGAAAGCCATTATCCTATTTTATATACCGGAGAATGTGGTCGCGCGGCTCATGAGATGATTTTAGACTGCCGTTCATTTGAAGAAAACGGAATAAAGGTTACTGATATTGCGAAGCGTCTTATGGATTATGGCTTCCACGCACCAACCGTTTCGTTCCCTGTTGCAGGAACCCTGATGGTAGAACCAACAGAGTCAGAAGACTTAGCAGAATTAGACCGTTTTTGTGATGCGATGATTTCTATCAGAAAAGAAATTGCAGCCGCTTCAAAAGACGACGAGAACAACGTTTTAAGGAATGCTCCGCATACTTTGGCAATGTTAACTACCGATAGCTGGGACTTCCCATACACGCGCGAACAGGCAGCTTATCCGTTAGACTATATTCATGAAAACAAATTCTGGCCAAGCGTTCGTCGTGTTGATGAAGCTTATGGCGACAGAAATTTGGTTTGCTCCTGTGCTCCTATTGAAGCTTATATGTAAATATAACATGAAGCAAAAAGTCAAAAGTAAGGTTCCAGGTTTCATAATTTGGAACCTTTGCTTTTAAAATGATTTGAATCATAAAATTTATTATTCGTAGTGTCTACATTTGTACAAAACAAATCAAAATGCACGACATTCAAAATCAGGACGACTTGTACTTACTAGTAGATGAATTCTACAAAAAACTGCTTGCCGATTCATCCATTAGTTACATTTTTACAGATGTAGTAAAGATAAAGATTGAAGAGCACTTACCTATTCTGGTTACGTTTTGGTCTCAGGCCATTTTGGGGACGGGCGGTTATGTTAGAAACCTGACTCAAATTCATTTAGATGTTAATGCTAAAGAATACTTGACTCCGGAGCTATTTAAAATCTGGCTTGACCATTTTTACAAAACGGTTGACGAAAACTTTAAAGGTGAAAAAGCTGAACAGATAAAAACTCAGGCGTTGAGCATTGCCACAATCATGCAGATTAAGATTGCACAACAAAACAACTGAAAAATGTGATTTTAATAATTTAATCTTATTATATTGAACTTATTCGCAATTCAGTTACATTTCTCTACAATTTAGAAACAGGTGAAGGCATTTATTTCTAATTTAGTTAAAATTTCGAAAAAATGAACATAAAAATAACCGGTTCCGGAAGTTACATCCCAACGGAAATTGTATCCAATAAAGATTTTGCTGAGCATGTTTTTCTAAACGATGACGGAACGCCTTTCCCACATCCGAATGATATTGTCGCCGAAAAATTCCTTGAAATCACAGGAATACAGGAACGCAGATATGTCACTGATGACTTACTCACTTCAGATATTGCAACTATTGCCGCTCACAGTGCCATTGAAGATGCAGGGATTGACCCTGAAACTTTAGACTACATAATATTTGCCCATAACTTTGGAAATGTGCGTAAAGGTGCCATACAAAGTGATATTCTCCCAAGTTTGGCAACACGCGTAAAGTTTGATTTGCGCATCAAAAATCCAAAATGTGTTGCCTATGATATGCTCTTTGGTTGTCCGGGCTGGGTAGAAGGCGTAATTCAGGCTCAGGCATTCATCAAATCCGGAATGGCAAAAAAATGTTTGGTAATTGGAGCAGAAACACTTTCGCGCGTGGTAGACTTACACGACCGCGATAGTATGATTTACTCGGATGGTGCGGGCGCAACAATTATTGAAGCGAC
>DBIH01000161.1 GCA_002296885.1 Flavobacterium sp. UBA807
CTTGGGCTCGAACCAAGGACCCTCTGATTAACAGTCAGATGCTCTAACCAACTGAGCTAAGGAGGAAGATGTATATCTTTTAAGCGGTTGCAAATATAATGCGATTTTTATTTTTTACAAACAAATTCAAATAAAATTTTAAAAAATCTTAAATGACTGTCCGAGACTTTGTATTAACTCAATAATTGAATGCTTTTCCGTTCATTTTAGCTTTGCTCCGTTCACCGCTAAAGCGGTTCGGGTCTTTGCTTGTCCAAAGAAAACATTTGAAATTAAAAGGAGGACTGCCAGTGGCAGTCAGGTATTCCGAATGTCCACCGGACATTCTCCTCTTAATATCAAATGCGTCGCTTCGCTCCTGACCCGAGGCGTAGCCGAACGGAGCGAAGCTAATCTCGGAGCTTTGCTGGGACTATTCTTCCGAAAAGGATTGCCTCCTTACAACTTTCGGTTTATAAATGAGCTATTTGGCATCAGAATCTGCAGGCGAGTGTCAAATATTCGAAAAATCCGTAAAAAATAAAAGCTGTTTGAACCCGTTGTTAAACGGGTGAGTTCTTTTATTTTAGGATTTGAGACCCGAGGCGAAGCCGAACGGAGCGAAGCTAATAGATTTGACCGACGAAGATTCCCAGCCTTGAATTTTTGCTTCTTTTGTTTCAAGACAAAAGAAGATAACCAATAAGATTATTTATGAAAAATCGCCTTATAAATATCATTCCCATTAGCAAACAACAACAACGAAATAAGTAAGATGAACCCAACCATTTGGGCTCTTTCGAGGAACTTATCGCTTGGTTTTCTTCCGCTGATGATTTCGTAGAGTAAGAACATAACATGACCACCATCCAATGCCGGGATAGGAAGCAAGTTCATTACCCCAAGCATAATCGACAATAAAGCGGTAATGCCCCAGAACGCTTCCCAACTCCAGGTGTGCGGGAAGATGTTAAAGATGGCGGCAAAGCCTCCAACACCTTTGTAGGCTCCTGTTTTTGGAGTGAAAATGGCCTTTAGCTGTTTGCCATAACTTGCAAGCTGGTCAAAACCACGGTCAATACCAACCGGTATCGATTCGAAGAAACCAAATTCCTGTTTGCTTATTTTGTACAAGCCAAGTTTCTCCATATCGTCATACGGAATCTTAGCCGCATATTTAATTCCAAGTTTGGCACTGTCATTTATTTTAATATTCGCTGCAATTTCCTTGTCGTCTCTTTTGATAGTCACCGGAATGGTTTTGCCTTTCAAGGTATCTATTGCGGCCAAAACTTCATCGGCAAATCTTACCGGTTTTCCGTTAAAGCTCGTGATGATGTCTTTTGGTTTTAGTACGGCTTTGTTTTGAGAATCCGGCTGAATATCGGTTACAACAAAAGGAAGACGAAGCTCCATTAAAGAAGCCTTTTTACCATCCATCAACTGATTGATAAAGTTTACCGGGAAATGTACTTTTACTTCCTGACCGTTGCGAAGTACCACTATTTCCTTAGAGAAAAGTGCTTTTTCATTGGCATTGTCAAAACGCTCTACTTTTTCGCCATCAATCGAAACCAATTTATCTCCGGTTTTTAATCCGGCTTTCTCAACAACAGGATTGGCAATCCAGATACCGTCCTTTACTTCACTGTTGGCAATGTACTGCTCACCATAAAAGAACGTCATTCCGATATAGATAATAAAGGCAAGGATAAAATTTACCGTAACACCACCCAACATGATGATAAGCCTTTGCCATGCCGGTTTAGAACGGAATTCCCATGGTTGAGGTTCCAAAGCTAATTGCTCGGTATCCATGCTTTCGTCTATCATTCCCGATATCTTAACGTAACCACCCAATGGCAGCCAGCCGATACCGTATTCGGTTTCACCGATTTTCTTTTTCAGTAAGGAATATTTGATGTCAAAAAACAGGTAGAATTTCTCAACTCTTGTTTTGAATAATTTGGCAGGGATGAAATGCCCTAGTTCGTGCAGTATGATAAGTATTGAAAGACTCAGTAAGAACTGAGATAATTTGATTGCAATTTCCATTTATTATAACTAATGATTTCTTTTAAACGCACAAAAGTAAGGTTTCCACCTTACTCTTGCACATATATTTTATATAAAGCTATTTTTTTATGAATTTTTTATGAAAGGTACCCTCTGCAGTCTGAACATCAATGTAGTGAACTCCGGTTGCCAATGAGCTAACCGAAAAATCAAGACTCGAATTTTCCATGATTTTCTGCCCAAGATTATTGTACACCGTTACCTTCTCCAGAGTTGAACTAGTAGGCATCTGGATGTGTACAGCATCTGTAGCAGGGTTAGGGTATATGGCAATGGCATTGTTTAAATCGAAATTCTGGTTACCCAATGTTACTGTCGAATTTTTGGCAATGATATGACGGTCAGGGTCAAACTCAACAGAAGTAATCGTAAACGGAACATTCTTGATGATTTCCTCACCGTTGTAGGTATTGTCTAAAACTAAATCAGCCTGTTCGCCATTAGCACCATATACTCTCACCGGAATCGGCATTTCGAAGTAAGTTACCGAAGGGTCTGACTGTGTCTGATTCACGACAAACTTAGCCTGTCCTGCACCCCAGTTTTGGGCGGTAATGGTATAGGTTGGATACCCCTGATTGTAAATCCAGTCGTTAAAGAACTCGGTAAGACTCGAACCGTAAACCGCTTCCAGATGCGACTGCAAATCGGCTGTCACTGCATATTTATACGCCAGATTAGGATCGGCCAAATAATTCTTTAGTCCCTGAAAGAAAGCAGCATCGCCCAATTTAAAACGCAACATCTCCAAAACCATAGCTCCTTTATCATAGCTCAATCGGCTGCTGAAGATGCGGTCAACATTGGTTGCCTGTGCATCGGTTAAATACACCGCACCATTTGTAGCAGAAGTTATGTAATCAATCATCGATTGCTTATCGGCAACAAAAGCTTCATTCCCGTCAAAATTTTCAATTACCAAATCCGCCAGATAAGTGGCAAATCCTTCGTTTAGCCAAATGTCTTTCCAAGAACCGCAGGTTACTTTGTCTCCAAACCACTGATGACCCATTTCGTGCGCAATCAACTGTCGGTCGAAGCCAACCATGAAGGAAACGGTAGTATGCTCCATTCCGCCACCCCAACCAAACTGTGCGTGACCGTATTTTTCGTTATGAAACGGATAAATTTCAAACAAATTACTATATAGTTCTAATATTGCAGGAGTTTGGTCTAAATCGGGTTGTATCGAAGCCAAATCTTCGGGATAAATGTAATTGATGATTGGATATTCATTTGGGAAAGTCCCGGCAGTTTGATTATAAACACTGTAATTAGTAACCGCAACCGCTATAAGATAAGCCGGAATTGGGTAACCGTGATGGAAATGTGTGGTTTTATTACTTCCTGAAATTACAGGGGCTTCCGGTTCCACTCCGTTTGAAACGGCAATGTATTGTGATGGCGCAGTGATGTAAACATCAATACTGTTTACCTTATCATTCAAATCCTGTTTGCAGGGCCACCAGTCACGCGCGCCAAAAGGCTCCGAAAGTGTCCAGATAACAGGGCTTCCGTTATGAGTAGTTTGTACAAAAGAATCGAAACCATTGCTTGGCGGTGTTCCGGAATAATTGATTTCAATCGTTGCCGAAGTTCCGGCTGCCATTGTTGAAGGCAGCGTAATGATTAGCTGGTTGTTATTGTCCTCAACAAATGTAAGGTTTGTAGATCCTTTTTTTACCGAGCTGCAGGTTAACTGATTCGCAAAATCGAAAGTGATGGTGTTCATACTCGATAAAGCCGTAAAAGTAGTCGTCACTTTTCCGGTGATGAATTTAACCGTTGGGTTTAAAGTAAACTCCAGTTTATGGTAGGTAATGTCATAATTGGCTGTATTTGGATTTGCCATAAAGCCAACAACACCAGAAGAAGCTTTCATTTCAGCCTGTGCAATTTCACGTGTTTTATTAAAGTTTTTTTGAGCGAAAATTGCAGTTATCGAAAAGAAAAATAACAATAAGTAGGGTTTTTTCATAGTATGGTAAAATTTTTTGCGAATATAATGATAATCAAAACGTAATGTTCCTAAATATTAATTAAGATTAGATTAAGATTGATAACATTTTAAATCAAACAAACCCTAAGCTTAAGTTTTTGTATATCGGAAAGGTTATGTCAAACATTTCATTAAATTTGCGTTCTCATAAAGAAAATGTCATGTTACAGATAAGTTACATCAGGGAAAACAAAGAGAAAGTGATTACGGCATTGGCCAAAAGAAACATGGATGTGAAAGCACTCGTGGAGGAAGTAATCCAGATAGATGAAAACCGAAGAAGCGCTCAAGCTGCTTTAGACAATACATTAGCGGAAGCCAACAAATTAGCTTCAGCTATTGGCGATTTGATGAAGAACGGTGAAAAAGCAAAAGCCGAAATCCTTAAGCAGAAGAATGTCCAGTTAAAAGAATCGAAAGAAGAGCTTTCGGAAAAGACAGCGAAGCTGGCAAATGAGCTTTTGGAAAAGATGTATTTGTTGCCGAATCTTCCTGCGGATATCGTTCCGGTTGGAAAAACTGCTGAGGATAATCTAAATGTTTTTCAAGAAGGTGAAGTTCCAGTTTTGCACAAGGATGCACAGCCTCATTGGGAACTGGTAAAGAAATATGACATCATCGATTTTGAATTGGGTGTAAAAATAACAGGTGCCGGTTTCCCGGTTTATAAAGGGAAAGGAGCCAAATTGCAACGCGCCCTTATTTCTTATTTTCTGGATAAAAATACAGAAGCGGGTTATCAGGAATTCCAAGTGCCACATTTGGTAAATGAAGCGTCTGCTTACGGAACAGGACAATTGCCTGATAAGGAAGGACAGATGTACCACGACGCTCAGGACGATTTATATTTAATTCCAACGGCTGAGGTTCCGGTAACCAACATCTTCCGCGATGTGATTTTACAGGAAAGTGAATTGCCGATTTTATGTACGGGATATACACCATGCTTCCGTCGTGAAGCGGGTTCATACGGGGCACACGTTCGTGGGTTAAACCGTTTGCACCAGTTTGATAAAGTTGAAATCGTTCGCATCGAGCATCCTGATAAATC
>DBIH01000229.1 GCA_002296885.1 Flavobacterium sp. UBA807
AATGATGAAATTGTTCCGTTACTTAAGGAATATTTCTTCAAACCATTCAGGGAAAAAGAAGAGAACTATTATCAGTTTGCCCACGAAGTGGATTTGGAATATAATGACATGTTCAACTTTGCGACGGAGATTTTTACCAATCCAAATGATATTCATGAAGTTTCAAAAAAGATTACCAATCATCTTTTTGAACAGTCGAATCATCCGCACATCAAGAATGGCGAGGTTTATGTGGCGCATTTGACAAACCTTAGCATTGACAATAATGTCGTTGATGCGGTTGGTGTTTTCAAAAGTGAAATCATGTCTGATTTTATGCAGTTTGAAGAAAAAGGAAAAACGCTTCAGATGATTTTGCAACAGGGAATCAACCTGAATAAACTGGATAAAGGCTGCCTGATTTTCAATTACAAAAAAGAAGAAGGTTATAAAATCCTAACCATTGACAGCAACCGTTATGACACACGTTATTGGTTAGAGCATTTCCTTTCGGTTGATGCGTTTCAAGATGAAAATTTCATGACTAAAAAGTATTTAAAATTCTGTCAGGGATTTGCCAAAGATGTTGTATTTCCTGCCGAAGACAAGAAAGAAGAAGTAATGTTCATGAACCGTTCGGTGAATTATTTTGCCAAAAACGACCAGTTTGAAGAAAGCAATTTCCTAAATGAAGTCTTAGACAATCCTGATTTGATTCCGGAATTCAAAAATTATAAAGTCGACAAAGGAGAAAAATACAGCATAGAAGATGTCACTACTTTTCCAATCGCAAATAACGCAGTTTCTGATGTCAGAAAATCGATTAAAAATGTAATCAACCTAGATACAAATATTCAAATCAAACTCGATTTTATCAATCCTGAAAGTGCCGAGAGATTTGTAGAAAAAGGCTGGGACGAAGAAAAACAAATGTATTATTACTTAGTATATTTCAACAAAGAACAGAAATCTTAATGATTCAATCTTCATAAATGTAACCTCAATTGCTTTATACAATTGAGGTTTTTTATTTCTATGTAACAAATAAAACTGGGAATTATGTAAATTACCTTTATCAAAAGCTATTATATTTGCTTTGCTATGAAAATAAAATTCCTCAGTTTTATCCTGCTATTCTTCCTTGCCTGTCAGGTTTGCCACTCACAGGAAAAAAACAGCGGCAACGATTCTACTCAGGTTTACAAAAAAATTGAGGATTATTCTAAGAAATCCAAATTCAAAAAATTTATTTACCGCTTGCTTTTTAAATCAAAAAGAAGCCAAACCGCCTTTCAGAAAAATGCCAGGAAAAAATTTTTCATAAAAAAAACATTCGACAGGAATGAAGGCAAAATCATAAGGGAAATTAGAATTGAAAGTTTAGATCCTTTTGGCTATGCAGTTGATAATTACAAAGATCAGCCCGAAAAAGGATTTGAAAAATTTGGGAACCGCCTCCATATAAAAACCAAAAACTGGACGATTCGGAATTTACTTCTCTTCAAAAAAAATGAACCGCTGGATTCCATTGTTGCAAAAGAATCGGAGCGTTTGATCCGACGCCAGCGTTATGTTCGGGCAGTTATTATTAAACCTGTTGAAATACCTGATTCAAAAGATTCGGTTGATGTATCCGTACGCGTTTTAGATTCCTGGAGCTTGATTCCTACAGGTGCTGTTTCCGGTTCAAAAGGGAGACTTGATTTGACAGAAAGAAACTTTTTTGGTTTAGGACACGAAATTGAAAGTGATTTTTCCCGAAGATTTGCAGATGGGAAAAGAGCATTCACCGCACATTATACAATCAATAATATTAAAAACACCTATATAAAAACAACGCTGACTTATGACAAGGATTTTTATAATAATACAACCCGAAGTGCTAAATTAGAAAGACAGTTTTTCTCTCCGCTTACGCGACTTGCATATGGTGTTTACTTCGAAAACCGATTTTATGTTGATTCCCTGCCGGACAATGCTAATGTCTTTGCAAATCAGGATTTCAAATTAGAGACGCAACAATATTGGGTTGGGCACTCATTTAAAATTTTTAAGGGAAGAGACGAAGATTTCAGAAGCACAAATCTTGTCACCACTTTCGGATTTAAGAATGTTACTTATAAAGAAAAACCATCTTTAGTCTATGACCCAACTCAATTTTTTGCTTCAGAGAAATTATACCTGACAACCATTGGCTTCAATACCAGAAAGTTCTCGGAAGACAAATATTTGTTCAATTTCGGAACTATTGAAGACGTTCCCTATGGCAAGGTATACTCCGTAACTGGTGGAGTTCAAGAGAAAAACAATAAACGAAGGTCCTATTTTGGAGGTCGTTTTGCTTATGGCGATTACATTCCTTTTGGCTACGCTGGTTTTAATGTGGAAATGGGAAGCTTTTTTGACAAAGGCAATTCACAGGAAACAACTTTAAGAGTCGAAGCCAATTATTTTACCAATTTATTGTCGATTGGCAGCTGGAGAGTCAGACAATTTATAATGCCAACTTTGGTTGTTGGAACTCATCGAGCACCAATCATAGCAGACAGGGTAACTATTTCTGAACAAGACGGAATAACTGGTTTTGATAATCCTCTGATTAACGGAAGCAAAAAACTCTTCACTACTTTTCAGACACAGACTTATGTACCAGGAAACTGGCACGGTTTCCATTTCAGTCCGTTTTTTAATATGACGCTCGGAATGCTTGGCAATGATAATGACAAATTCCTGAATGATAAATTATACTCTATTTTTAGTTTAGGGGTTTTAATAAACAACGATTATTTAGTATTCAACAGTTTTCAGATATCGTTTTCATTTTATCCGTCCATTCCTTATAAAGGCACAAATGTCTTAAGAACCAATACATTTAAAAACGATGATTTATCACTTCAGGATTTCCAAATTGGAGAGCCGACGATAGTATCATTCAATTAAAAATCAGCTATTTGTCTTTTATTTTTTGTAAGTATAAAACACTAAAAATCACTTAAATAGTGCATTTCAACGATTATTTTTTGACTTTCAACGATATAATAGTAAATTTATTGTAACAAAACCAACTCCTTATCCTATGAAAACAAATTACTTAACTGATGGAATAGTAAAAAAAAACTATTTCTGTTATTTATTAGGGCATCGTTTTGTGGAAACAAAAAAAGTGAATGCCCATTTTAGCGAATTTGAATGTACTACATGCAAAATGCAGGCGACAAATGACTCGAGGAATAAGAAAATCGCTTTGACATCTGAACTGAAAGATATCAATGAAACCTTGTTTTATATCAATCTGAAAAAACAATTTATCTCAAAATTTTATTTTAGAAAAAAGGAGTAGTAACAAAATAAAGTTTTAATCGTCCTACTTGAAACTTTAAAACCAACCCTTTGAAATCCACTATTCTTTCAATTAAAAATCTTCATAAACGTTATGGCAAAATCCATGCAGTAAATAACGTTTCCCTCGAAATACAAAAAGGCAATGTTTACGGAATATTAGGTCCGAATGGATCCGGGAAATCCACAACACTCGGAATTGTACTGAATGTTGTCAATAAAACTTCGGGCGAATACAGTTGGTTTGACGGAACAATGCAGACTCACGATGCACTGAAAAAAGTCGGTGCCATTATTGAACGCCCAAACTTTTATCCTTATATGACTGCCAAAGAAAATTTGGAATTGGTTTGTAAAATTAAAAACATAAATTATTCTAAAGTAAATGAAAAGCTTGAAATTGTTGGACTCATAGACAGAAAAGACAGCAAATTCAAAACCTTTTCTCTTGGAATGAAACAACGTCTTGCCATTGCTTCGGCACTTTTAAATGACCCTGAAATCTTAATTCTCGATGAACCAACCAATGGTTTAGACCCACAAGGCATCCATCAGATTCGCGATATTATCCGTTTGATTGCATCACAAGGAACAACTATTCTTTTGGCTTCGCATTTATTAGATGAAGTAGAAAAAGTATGCAGTCATGTACTTGTGCTTCGTTTTGGCGAAATCTTATATAGCGGAACGGTTGACGGTATGAGCAATCAAAGTGGCTTTTTCGAATTGCAGGCGGACAATAATTCAAAACTAATGGAAATACTTAAAAGCCATCCTGAAGTTGAAAAAATTTCAGAAACAGAAGGAAGGATTATTGTTCATTTCAAAACTCAATTTGACGCTTCTCTTTTGAATAGATATATAGCTGAAAAAGGAATTTACCTCAATCATCTGGTTTATAAAAAAATGAGTCTTGAAGAGCAATTCTTAGAATTAACTAATAAATAAAAGCCCAAATCATGAAAAGATTACTCGCCATAGAATTGCAGAAAATCTGGAAAAACCGAGCCAGTAGGATTCTGACATTAACGTATTTCATATTGCTTACCTGCTTATCATTGATTGCTTCAATTAAGTTTGATATTGGTCCAATCCACATCAGGCTGGCTGACCAGGGCATTTTTAATTTCCCTTTTATTTGGCATTTTAATACCTATGTTGCCGCTTTGCTAAAAATATTCCTGGCAGTTGTAATTGTTTCAATGATGGCAAATGAATATAGTTATGGCACACTCAAACAAAACCTTATAGACGGAATGAGCAAAAAAGAATTTGTGTTATCCAAATTTTTAACCGTAGTGTTTTTTGCTTTTGTTTCAACTGTCTTTGTATTTATTATGTCTCTGATTTTGGGCTTAAATTTTTCATCCTACACTGAGTTTGGAATTATTTTTTCAGATTTGCAGTATCTGCTTGCTTACTTTGTTAAACTGATTGGATTTTTCTCATTCTGTCTGTTCCTTGGTGTATTAATCAAACGTTCTGCTTTTGCCATCGGATTCCTGTTCGTTTGGTTCTTAGGAGAAAATATTTCACATGCTATTATCAAATATAATTTCTATAATGGAGTAACTCCAAACCTTGATAAATTTTACAGCTATATGCCACTGGAATCAATGTCTAATCTAATCATAGAACCCGGCAGCAGATTGAACGCTGTTAAAACTATTGGTAAACAGATTGGCGTGGATGGCATGAAGGATTATAGTGTCCATTTTTCAACGGTTTCTGTTGTATTGTGTTGGACTGCTTTGTTCATTTTCTTATCCTATAAAATCATTCAGAAAAGAGATTTATAGTTCAATCATCGATCAAATCCTTAAAGAAAACATAAATAGACTGGTTCTTTTTATGTTTTCTTATTTATTTGCTAATTTTAGCAGATGAAAAAGAAGTTATTTTTTTTACTTTTTATTGTATTTTATTCGTTGAATTGTTTCTCGCAATTCAGTAAAACTCATTACATTCCGCCTTTGTCAAACAGTGATGCCCAACCAATAGGCAATCAGTATTTATACATTTCCACACCTAGTGTAACTCCGGTAAATTTTGCATTAAAAGAGATTGGTGGAAATACAATCAACGCCACAGTTTCAAGGGACACTCCTTTTGTATATGATACAACAAGCGGAACCCCTAATCAGTTATTTATAGATCAGTCTTCGGTCAATTCAATATTCTCGAATAAAGGATATATCGTCGAGGCCGATGATGTTGTGTATGTTACAGTAAGGGTTGATACAGCGAATACAAATCAGGCAAGTGAAATTGTTTCTAAAGGTCTTGCCGCACTTGGAACCAATTTCAGGATTGGTGCATTTCTCAATACATTAGCAACAAGTTATTCTGATGCCCATTATACTTTCGTATCAATTCTTGCAACTGAAAGCAACACTACTGTTAATTTCAGTAATATTAAACCTAATGCTGTATTGACAAATAATGCTGCAGTCGGGAATACTCCTCCAAGTATCATCCTAAATAGCGGGGAAAGTTTCGTTATGGCAGTACAGGGTCCGACGGCTGCAAACAGGGATGCACTTATCGGAGCTTTGGTAAGTTCAGACAAACCTATTGTCGTTAATTGTGGTTCAGCTGCGGGAACTAATGGAGAATTGGGAAATCTGGATTTTGGTTTTGACCAGATTGTATCGGCCGAAAGAACCGGGTCTGATTATATTTTTATCAAAAATACAGGGCAGAATAATGTTGAAAGAGTCCTCTTGATTGCCCATGAAGATAATACCGATATTTTTTTAAATGGAAATACTACCGCAAGTTACTCTTTAAATGCTGGTCAATATGTAGCATTGCTTGGTTCTGATTTTGATGCTAATGGAATTCTTTTCGTTCACTGTGCAGATCATTCAAATAATACAATCGAAAAAAAAGTATTTGCCTATCAAAGTGTGGGGCTTTTAAATAACCAGCCTAATCAGACACAGGCTAATCAGGAAATGTTTTTTGTGCCTCCATTAAGTTGCCAAACCCCAAAAGAAATCAATAATATTCCTTTTATAGAATCACTTGGTTCAAGAATATTTGACGGAAGGGTGACAATTACAACCAAAACCGGTTCTAATTTAAATTTTATTATTAATGCTGTTCCCTATACCTTGGCATCACTTCCTCTAATCGGTATTAATGTTGTTGGTCCTACAACAGTTACCGGAAATGCTAATTACGTTTGTTACACCTTAACTGGTCTTACGGGCAATATTTCTGTTTTTTCAACAAGCGAACTGTATTTGGCAGCTTATGGCAGTAATGGTGCGGCGACTTTTGGAGGATATTATTCCGGATTTACTTTCAAGCCGCAGATTATTTTTCAACCCTTAGCTACTACACAGGCAAACTGTATTCCCAATGTAGAATTAAGAGTAAGTTCTCTTAGTGGTTTCGATACTTTCCAATGGTATCTGAACAATAATCCTATAATAGGCGCAACTTCAAGTACCTATACACCATTGTCACCCGGAAATTATTTTGTTTCAGCAACATTGCTTGCCTGTACCCTGACTATCCCTTCTGATAATATTCCTGTCAGCTCCTGTCCTACTGATGCTGACAATGACAGCATAAATGACAACATCGACCTTGATAATGACAATGATGGTATTACAAACTGCACAGAATCCTATGGGGATAAAAATTTCAATCTGACAACCACAAGCACGGGAACAATTGCTGCAGGCAATTACTCTAATCCATACACCGGAGCAATTTCCTTTTCCGGTTCCGGAACTCCATCGGCGACACCAATCGTTGGTGACAGTAATGGAAACTTCGTTACAGAAGCAGCGGTTGGAAAGAACAATTCTGTTACTTATACCGTAGCCAATTTTACCAAACCAATATCACTAAAACTTGAATATGCTTCTGTTGCTAACGCGACTGACTTATTTACTTCCTCAACAGAAATAAAAATAACATGCCCTGTAAATAAAACATTGACCATTCTTAATCCGTCAAATCAATTATTGATCGACACCAATTATGATGGGATTTATGAAAGCGGTGTAACCGAATTTTCATCCTTTGAGATAAGATTCAGATTAAATGGTGCCGTTTCCTTACCCGCAGGAACTGGAAATTTTTCTATAAAAGGACATTTAATAAACTCAATTACAATAACCAATACCAATCTTTCGGATACAGATAAAAGCAGAGTTGCTTTGCGATTGATTGCTACCTGCGTTCCTATAGATACTGACGGCGATGGTGTTGATGACCAAAATGATTATGATAGTGACAACGATTCAATTCCTGATATTTTTGAAGCAAACGGACAAAGCAGCGTAACACTTTCCCATGTTGACGCAAATGGTGACGGAATTGACGATATGTTTGGCACAGGACTCACACCAATTGATACAGACAATGACACCCATCCAAATTATTTGGATTTGGATTCTGATAATGACGGAATACACGATTTGGATGAAGCCGGTTTTGGAGTCACAGACACAAATAGTGATGGAATTGTTGACGGTACTAATTTTGGCACCAACGGATTATTGAATTCATTGGAAACTTCACCGGACAGTGGAATCATAAAATCAATTTATATACTGTCAGATACTGATGGCGACGGAAATTATAACGGAATAGAATTGGATAGCGATAACGATTTATGTAATGATGTTATTGAGGCGGGTTATTTAGACAGTAATCTCGATGGAATATTAGGCGGAATAACACCTCCGACGGTAAATGCAAACGGAATCGTAACAAGTGGTGTCGGTTACGGAAATCCAAATCCCGATTATATCACTGCTGCACCAATAGTAATCAATACACAACCTCAAAGTGCCTCAGCTTGTGAGTTGCAAAGTGTTACCTTTACGATAAGTACCAATCCAATAAATTCCTATCAATGGCAGGTTTCAACTAACAGCGGTACATCTTGGGCAAATGTTACTAACAATGCTACCTACTCGGGCGCAACTACAAGTACATTGACCGTTTCCAATGTCACACCTGCTATGGTTGGCTATCAATACCGTGTCTTTTTAAATAAAAACGGGAATGCTTGTGGACTGTATTCCAATGTCGTAATTCTTACTACTTATCCTTTGCCGGTTGTTACAACACCCATCAACTTAAAACAATGCGATGATGATACCGATGGAATTTCAACTTTCAATTTGACACAAAAGAACGATGTGATTTCGGCAAATTATCTGAATGAAACATTTACGTATTATACGACTTCTGCAGCAGCTAACACACAAAACAATGCATTCAAAATAACAAATCCGATTGCTTACGTTACCGGAAATACAAGTGTTTTTGCCCGAGTTGAAAATGCAAATGGCTGTTTCAGGGTGGCGCGAATTGATTTGATTGTTTCAGTAACTCAGATTCCGCCGGGTTTTGTTATCCCAAATCAATACAAATGTGATGATTATTTAGATGCTGCACATAATGACAGAGATGGTATTGCAGGTTTTGATTTCAGTAATATCACTGCCAGTCTCAATACTATTTTGCCTTCGAATGTTTCTATAAAATATTATAAAACCGAAGCTGATTTCCTTGCTGAAACCGACGCTTCCGGAAATTCTTTGGCAATAGCGAATCCAAATAATTACAGAAATATTGGTTTCCCTAATATGCAAACGATTTGGGTCCGTGTCGACAGTACTGTGGATAATTCCTGCTTCGGATTCAAGACTTTTGATGTTGTTGTGGAAGCCTTACCTTTTGCCAATCCTATAAATGCATCAAATTTAATCCGTCATTGCGATGATAATCAGGATGGTGTATACGGATTCGATACTTCGGCTATCCAAACTGCCATTTTAGGAACGCAAACCGGAGTCAATGTAAAATATTATAAAGCTGACGGAACCTTACTTTCAACGCCATTGCCAAATCCGTTTTTTGTAACAGGAACGCAAACCATTACAATCAGGGTTTTCAATAATACCACGCAAACAGGAGGACAACCATGTTATGATGAAGAAACGCTCAAATTTATTGTCGATGATTTACCCGAAGCTTTTCCAATTAGTACTACGCTGACTTCTATTTGCGATGACGAAGCAAATCCGGTTGACCAAAATGGCTTGTATGATTTTGATACTTCAACTTTTCAGTCAACAATTCTTGGTGGACAAACCGGTGTAAATATCTATTATTTTGACCAAAGCAATAATCCGCTTCCGAGTCCATTGCCAAATCCGTTTAGAACTGGAACCCAAAATGTAAAAGTCATTGTTGAAAATCCTATAAATACAACATGTACCGCTCAACTGATTATTCCTTTTGTAGTTCATCCAACGCCAAAAATTGATTTAACCGAAAATGTCATAATATGTCTTCCGGAAACAGAAGCATTGATTGATGCCGGAATTCTTGATGGTTCGCCAACTTCAAATTATCAGTTTCACTGGTATACAGAAGGGCTTTCAAATGGCATAACCACTCCAACTATGGTTATTACTTCTCCGGGTAATTATAGTGTTGACGTTACTAATGCTTTTGGCTGCACAAAAACCAGAGATATAACTGTCACTGGTTCTGAAATTGCGCACATCCAATCGATTGACGTGGTTGATTTGTCCGAAAACAATACTATTACCATAAATGTAACCGGAGCAGGCGTTTATGAATATTCGATTGATGACATTAATGGTCCTTATCGCGATACCAATTTCTTCAATAATGTATCTATGGGAGTTCATGAAATTTATATCCATGACAAAAATGGCTGCGGTACTGTTGGTCCGATAACCGTTCCAGTATTGGGAGTTCCTCATTATTTTACACCAAATGGTGATGGATACAACGATTACTGGAATGTAAAAGGTGCTACCGAACTATCCAATCGACTTTCAATAATATACATCTTTGACCGATTCGGTAAACTTTTAAAGCAAATCAGTGCTACCGGTTTAGGCTGGGACGGAACATTCAACGGGCATCCAATGCCTGCTGATGATTATTGGTATAACATTCAATTCCAGGACGGCAGAAATGTTAAAGGGCATTTTACTTTAAAAAGATAGTACTACATTTGTTTTCTGATAAAAACCCACAATGTTTTTTAAAAAATTTCATCTTTTACTTGTATTGATGTACGGAATAGCATCTGCACAATACATTACTACAGATGAAACCCATACTCCGCTTCAGCTTATTGAAAATGTCCTCATTAATTCGGGTTGTGCCTCTGTTTCCAATGTTTCGGTATCGGGCGGTAATTTTACAACCGGTGAAAAAAGCTGGGGTTATTTTAATGCTAATGGTTCTGCTTTTACTTTTGCTGATGGTGTCATTCTCAGCACCGGAAAAATTGTCGACGCTCAAGGCCCAAACAGTTTTATTTCTGATGACGGAAATGGCATAGGTTGGAATGGTGATACCGATTTGAATGATGCCCTGGGTATAAGTAATTCATTAAACGCAACTAGCTTAGAGTTTGATTTTATTCCGCTTGGGAATAAAATCAGTTTTGACTATATCTTTGCTTCCGAAGAATATCACGATAATGCAACCTGCACCTATTCGGATGGATTTGCCTTTTTATTGAAAGAAGTCGGAAGCCCCACTTATCAAAATTTGGCTTTAATTCCGAATACAAACATCCCGGTAAAAGTAACCAGCGTCCATCCTGATATACCCGGAGCTTGTGGGGCACAAAACGAACAGTATTTTGATGCCTTCAATGGCACCGAATATCCAACCAATTTTAATGGACAGACTAAAGTATTGACTGCAAAATCTGCCGTAATTCCAGGTCATCAATACCATATAAAATTAGTTATTGCCGATGAAGGAAATTACAGATATGACTCGGCTATATTCCTAAAAGGAAGTAGTTTTTCTTTTGGAGTCGATTTGGGAGCAGATCGAACATTTGCTAATAATAATGCTGTTTGCCCTAATGAAAGTTTAACGTTGAACGGAACGTCTCCCGGTGCTGTGAGTTATCAGTGGAATTTCAACGGAAACCCAATACTTGGACAAACTGCAGCGACATTGAACTTCAATCCTCCCTATACTAATGCCCAAAACGGAAATTATTCCCTAACTACAAC
>DBIH01000135.1 GCA_002296885.1 Flavobacterium sp. UBA807
TCATTCCGACGAAGGAGGAATCACATCAAATTATTCCCCAATATATGAGATTCCTCCTTCGTCGGAATGACAATTTTGTTAAAATTTCTATTAAAAACTAAATAAAATTATGGAAGATATTACAAGAGGTGGGCAGTTTTTGGTAAAGGAAACCAAATGCGATAATATTTTTACACCTGAAGACTTCAGTGAAGAACAGATCATGATGCGCGATTCGGTAAAGGAATTTGTCGATAAAGAGATTTGGCCAAATAAAGTTCGTTTCGAAGCAAAAGATTATGCCTTCACAGAAGAATGTATGAAAAAAGCAGGAGAAATGGGATTCTTAAGCGTTGCAGTTCCCGAAGCTTATGGTGGAATGGGAATGGGATTCGTTGATACGTGCCTTGTTTGCGACTACATCTCAGGAGCCACAGGTTCCTTCTCGACAGCCTTTGGAGCACATACCGGAATCGGAACTATGCCAATTACGCTATACGGAACCGAAGAACAAAAACAAAAATACGTTCCTAAGCTGGCTTCAGGCGAATGGTTTGGTGCTTACTGTCTGACAGAACCAGGAGCAGGTTCCGATGCAAATTCAGGAAAAACAAAAGCCGTGCTTTCTGCCGATGGAAAATATTACAGCATTACCGGAGGAAAAATGTGGATTTCGAATGCCGGATTTTGTTCGTTATTCATTGTGTTTGCCCGAATCGAAGACGACAAAAACATTACCGGTTTTATTGTAGAAAATGATCCAAGCAATGGAATTACAATGAACGAGGAAGAGCATAAATTGGGAATCCGTGCTTCCTCTACTCGTCAGGTTTTCTTCGCCGATACTAAAGTGCCGGTAGAAAATATGCTTGCCGGACGTGGCGAAGGTTTCAAGATTGCAATGAATGCTCTGAACGTAGGCCGTATCAAACTGGCTGCTGCCTGTCTGGATGCGCAACGTCGTGTGACTTCAAATGCTGTTCATTATGCCAATGACCGAATCCAGTTCAATGTTCCGATTTCGAGTTTTGGCGCGATTCGTTACAAACTGGCTGAAATGGCAACCTCTGCCTATGCCGGAGAAAGTGCTGTTTATCGTGCTGCAAAAGATATCGAAACGCGAATCAAAATCCGCGAAAGCGAAGGTGCTTCACATCAGGAAGCCGAATTGAAAGGTGTTGAGGAATTCGCTATCGAATGTTCAATCCTGAAAGTTGCGGTTTCAGAAGATGTTCAAAACTGTGCCGATGAAGGTATCCAAATATATGGCGGAATGGGATTCTCGGAAGATACACCCATGGAAAGCGCCTGGCGTGATGCCCGTATTGCTCGCATTTATGAAGGCACCAACGAAATCAACCGAATGTTATCCGTTGGAATGCTCATCAAAAAAGCCTTCAAAGGGCATGTTGATTTATTGGGACCTGCCCAAAAGGTTCAGGAAGAATTGATGGGAATTCCGTCATTCGACACACCAGATTATTCAGAATTGTTTTCTGAAGAAAAAGAACTGATTGGCAAACTGAAAAAAGCTTTCTTAATGGTTGCCGGTGGAGCCGTTCAGAAATACGGTCCGGATTTAGAAGGTCACCAACAGTTATTGACCGCTGCTGCTGATATCTTAATCGAAATCTATATGGCTGAAAGTACGATTCTGCGTACCGAAAAGCTCGCCAAAAAAGAAGGCGAAGACAAAGTAAAAGAACAAATCGCAATGGCAAAATTATACTTGTACAAAGCAGTTGACGTTGTTACGCAAAAAGGAAAAGAAAGCATTATTTCTTTTGCCGAAGGTGATGAACAACGCATGATGCTTATGGGATTGCGTCGTTTTACAAAATACACCAACATGCCTAACATTGTTGGTTTACGGGAAACTATTACTGCTAAGTTAGTGGCAGAAAATAGTTATTGCTTTTAGTTAGAAGTTAATTGTTAGTTTAAAAAAGGCACTCAGAAATGGGTGCCTTTTTTTGTTACTGCTTAAGAACCTTAAAATGCCCTGTTTTGTCATTTTCCTGCACATTGATTAAATACATTCCCGAAGCATAGCTGCTCAAATCAATAGTTTGATGGGATAAATTAGAGTAATGATTGTCATAAACTTTATTACCTAAAACATCATAAACCGTAACGTCGGCATTTGATAAAACTGTATTTCCTGTAGCATCAATATTCAAAACTCCGCTGCACGGATTTGGATACACCACAAAATTGTCAGTATATTGATTTTGATTAACACCCAAAACACCACCTGCAAATTGATATAAATAGGCAAAAGCCTGATAATACTGATTGGCAATATTTAAATCGTGCACAATTAAGATATTCTCATCATTTTTATTTTCCGCAGCTGAACTCCAATTGTGTGAACCTACCAAAACCAAAGGATCTGAAGTACTGTTATAATTGTCTACCACCATGAATTTATGGTGCATGATACCACTTCCTGAATAAACAACTGCGTGATTGGCAGCAAGGCTCGATTGTAGATTGGTTATTTGATTTCCTGTTGGATTCTGGCTGTCAATGACGATGTTGGTGTTAGTCAGTCCACTGTTATATTTATTGATTAAGGCATTTGCAATATCCGTTCTGGTTTCAACCATTGTGGCGACATTAATATCCGAATTGGCCGAATTAATCGAAGCTATAATCCTTGCATTAGTTCCATCACTCGGACTGAAATAACTATTCACCACTTTGCCTCCTATGTTATAAGTATGTGGTGTATTGTTTGTTTTGTCCGGACCAAATTTAGATAAAGTGGTATCAGGCGTCATTGTTGATGAACCCCACATTTCCTCAAACTCAATTTTATATCCCAAAGCCAATGCCTGATCCTGAATTACAATGGCACTGTTTCTATCCGGACCATCTATTTGGGAAACCGTCCAATTGGTAGAACCTGTCCATACCACAGGTTTATTGGCATCGCTTACATTGGCATCAAATATGACAAACTTATTATGCATAATCCCATAAGCCGTATCTGTAGGACTTGCCAATGTTGGTATGTTCGAGTTTAACAACGGTAGCATCGCACTGGTTGTGCTTCCGTCATAAATAACCCTAATCTGAACACCTCTCGCATAGGCAGCATTTATGGCGCCGGCAATTCCGGTCGTTGCACTTGGTGAATACGAATTATAAATCGCAATATCCATCGTAGTTGTACAGGCATTAATGTAAGTTATCAGTTTGTCATCCAATGTATTACCTAAATTAACCGCATTCTGAATCTGAGCATAACTCGTATCCACCTGATGGTTGAAATAAACATTTATGGTTCCTGTGGAAAGTGATGCATTGGCAATAAAACCCCGATGAACAGTTGCATCGCTTCCAAAAGTATAATCTACCTCAATAATTTCTGAAGGATAAAGGTTGTTTAACGTATAAACAGTATTTCTACCTTGAAAAGAAATCTCAACATTTCTGTGAGTCGCAACATCAACAACACTCAGTACAGTTGGATTGATTTTGTTTTCATCAAACTGTAATTGAATT
Source organism: Flavobacterium sp. UBA807 (assembly GCA_002296885.1). GTDB lineage: Bacteria > Bacteroidota > Bacteroidia > Flavobacteriales > Flavobacteriaceae > Flavobacterium. Next base: position 3,490 of record DBIH01000135.1, read on the forward strand.
GTTGACGGATTTTCATAAAGAATGGTATAATCTTCTTCTTTGGAAGATTGCTGGCTATAGCAGACTGATAATTGTACTAACGATAGTAGTAAAACGAATGATAATCTATTAAAAAACATTGTGGGAATTTTTTCAAAAGTATCAAATGGAAATTAAAAAAGAATGAAGTTGGGTCAATTTGACAATATTCGCTTCATTTTTAATGATTAAGTAAGGTTTTTTGTAGATTTCTTTTATTGATATAAATAAAAAATCCCTTGTTAAATAACAAGGGATTTTGTTTATTGGTTCATAGTGTTATCAAAAAAAGGTTGCCAAATTGTACCATGCTTGGGAGCTTTAAGTTTTTTAGGCTTTGCCGCATGTTTTTCAATTACTAACACATACGGATAAAAATGAATAGAGTGTATTGCCGATTGGAATTGCGAATTACCCATACTATTCAATTCATTTACAAGTCCGGCTGCATAGGCAGAAAATCTGTTAAAAGTACCATGAATATCTTCACATATATAAACTCCTCCAGGTCGAATATGTTGTAACATTTCTTCTAAAGTTGCCTGTTGCTGTTCTGCAGTATGTCCACCATCATCAATAAGTATGTCAATGCCTTTAACATCATTCTTAAAACCTTTCCAAAAATCAGGACTCTCCTGATCTCCAATAAAAACACTTACATAATCATTTTCATATTCCTTACAGGCTTCTTCTATGTCGACACCATAAATATGGCATTTTTCTCCAAAATACGAACGCCACATTTCAAGACTTCCACCACTGTAAATTCCTATTTCTAAGACATCAACTTTTTTACCCACAAACTTGGCAAGATGTTTATGATAAATATCAAAATAATGTTCCCATTTCCATATTCCATGTCCTACTTTGTGATTTTGAAAATAATCCCATATCGGATTTTCACCTTCTTTTTTGGTCGAAGTATCCTCAGGAAGCGTTTCTTTATAAGATTGAGAATATTGATTAGCGTTACATACAGTAGGCACTGCATTTAAAATTTGTTTGAATAATCTTGGCTGTTTTGCAAATGATTTTCTTAGATAATTTAGGTTACTGAGGTATTTTATTTTCATATAAAATAAATGATAACGTTACTTATAGTCCTATTACAAAGACCTGAAAAAGCAAAAATATCATAATTTTATTTATGGCAATGATATTTAATGATATTGTTCTGACGGCAGACTATTACCTCGATTACCTAATTCCACAATTTCTAAGTTTTGGATTTTATCGCCATCAATTTCAAAGCGAAGCATTGTTCGTACCTGATGAAAACCATGTATACCACAGGCACCGGGATTCATGTGGAGCAGCCCTAAACTTTTATCAAACTGTACTTTGAGTATATGCGAATGCCCACAGATAAATAGTTTCGGAGGATTGCTTTGAATTTCGGCTCTGATACTTTGATTGTATTTCCCCGGATAACCGCCAATATGGGTAATCCAAACATCAACATCTTCACATAGGAAACGATTGTTGAGTGGAAACTCCATTTGTGCTTTGTCATCATCAATATTACCATAAACAGCGCGTAATGGTTTTAATGATTTAATGGTATCCGTAACATTTAAATTGCCAATATCTCCGGCATGCCAGACTTCATCTGACTGACTGACATATTTCAGGATTTTATCATCAATGTGACTATGGGTATCGGAAAGTAACAGGATTTTCTTCATGCTTGACAAAGTTACAAAGAATCAAAGTTTTTTTATAGTTTTGAAAAATTCAAAACAAACCGGCATGAAACCAATCAAGAATGAGGAAGAAATCACACGAGAAGAAATCAAGAAGGAGTTTCAGCTTGAGCGGATGATTTTGTTTAGTGATGCTGTTTTTGCCATTGTAATCACACTGATGGCAATTGAAATAAGGATTCCTGATGATGTTGAATTAACAGATGCGACATTATTTAA
>DBIH01000162.1 GCA_002296885.1 Flavobacterium sp. UBA807
AAAAAGGCGGATTCCAATACATTCAGGAATATACCGGTTTTGTGAGTCCGGGTGTTTTTGCGATGTTTATTCTTGGTTTCTTCTGGAAAAAGACGACTTCAAATGCTGCCTTGTTTGCAACAATTGGCGGATTTATGCTTTCGATTATTTTTAAATTCATGCCTGCCTTTGTTGATTTATCATTCCTGAATCCAATGGGATTTGCCGTGCCAAATGCCGATGGTGTTTATGAAATTCCGTTTATTGACCGAATGGGATTTGTATTTCTGATTTGTGTCATCGGAATGTACAGCATCAGTATTTATGAAAACAAGAAGGGCGTTCATGCTAACGGTCTGGAAGTAGATAAATCTATGTTTAGAATGTCACCGGGCTTTACCGTTGGCGCGTTAATCGTAACTGCCGTTTTAGTGGCATTGTATACTGTTTTTTGGTAAGAGTAAATTAATAAGCCTGAAGATATACTTCAGGCTTATATTTTTATAGTGACCCCGGCAGGGTTGACTCCGTCTTCCCTGACAAAGCTCCGCTTTGAAAATACAACAGCCAGCTAAATACTAAAGTAAATTTTGATATTTAGCTGGCTGTTGTATTTATGGTGACCCCGGCAGGGTTCGAACCTGCAACCATCAGAGCCGAAATCTGATATTCTATCCAGTTGAACTACGGAGCCAATTTTTAGATTATTAGACTTCTTAGATTAGTTAGACAAATCTAAGAAGTCTATCTTTCTAAGTAGTCTAAGATGTCTAAACCAAAAGTTTTTTAACGATTGTTGAAATGGTTTTCCCTTCTGCTGAGCCACCAATTTGAGCTGAAGCCAATCCCATAACTTTCCCCATTGACGCAATTCCTGAAGCTCCGGTTTCGGCAATGATTTTAGAAACAATTGCTTCTACTTCAGCTTCTGAAAGTTGGGCGGGAAGGAATTTTTCGATCACGGCAATCTGCGCCAATTCAGGTTCTGCTAAATCGGGACGGTTTTGTGTGGTGAAGATTGATGCGCTGTCTTTACGCATTTTAACCAGTTTCTGAAGGATTTTAATTTCATCAGCTTCGGTGATTTCGGCATTGCCGCCAGCGGTTTGCGCTAATAATATTTCTGATTTGATGGCACGAAGTGCTTCCAGCGCGATGGTGTTTTTTTCACGCATAGCGTTTTTCATTTCGTCCATTATTTTAGTTGATAAACTCATCTTTTTAGATTATTAGATTGTTGCGCCAGTTCGCTGACGCTCGTGTGTTAAACTTCTTAGATTCAAATGGTTTTTCTTTTAGCCCTGATTGTAGCAAGTATCTCCGCTTCGGCGGAATACTGCGAAAAGCAGGAAAATGGATGGCTAAATTGCCCATGCCACTCGCTCCTAAAAAGCTTTGCGAAGGTAAAAAAATAACCCGAAAATCACAAAGACTTTCGGGCTAAAGATTTAACGGTTCAACTGTAGATTAATCTACATTATCGTGCAAAAATGAATTGTTGGAACGCAACTGTGTATCGTCGTTGCTGTCGGTTCCGATTGACATTCTTGAGTTTGTATTTGCCTGAGTATCATTTGACAGATCTACTCCAAGGCGTTTGTACGCCGGTTCTTTTTCCATCTCCTCAATTTTTGAAGGGTTGTTATGGAATTTATAATTGAACTCTTTCAACTTTCTTCTTCTATCGTCGGCTCTGTGTTTCAGGGTTTCTTCGATAGTCATTTCTACTGGTGAAATGTCTTCAAAATGGCTTACAATAGCAGCCGGTTTTTCAGTTGTTTCCACTTTCATTGTAATATCAAGTTCAGGCGCGATTGGCTCTTCTTCGATTGGAGCGGCAGCAGCTGGTTTAGAATTCAACAAATCGTTTTCCAACTCCATATACTCTTCCAAAGAATATTTGATTACACCTTCTTCGTTCAGCTCGGTCATTGGCACGAATTGTACCGGTTCGTTAACCACGATTTCGTTTACTGATTCTTCAGACAAATCGAAAACAATTTTGCTTTCCTCAACAGCCTCAATCTTTTCAACTGGTTTTACTTCTTCCACTCTTTCGAATGTTGGCATTGCCGGAATGTCAAAAGTGAAGGTAATCTGCTCATCAGCATCGATAGCTTCTGCCTCAACAACTTTCATCTCCTTAACTTCAGGAGTGGTAACTTTGAAGTCGATGTCATTGATTGGTGAAACGATTTCAAAAGTCACATCAAGGTTTCTGATGAAATGGTTCATGGCAATCAATTCGTTTTCATCGATAACTGCTTCTACAGCTGCCGGAGTAATCTCTAACTCATCTTCGATTAATTCGAAAACGATTTTCTCTTCTGGTTTTTCTTCAGCAACCGGTGTATCAATTATTGTTTGGAAAACTTCAACTGGTTTCTGCGTTAAATCGCGAACCAGTTTCTGGTCATCTTCTAAAGCGTGAACGATTTTTTTAACATCAGGATTTACGATTCCGCTTTGCTGGTCGGCATTAAAACCTGTCGCAATAATCGTAACTGCAATAGCTTCACCAAGATTTTCATCTTCACCAACACCCATGATGATGTTAGCATTGTATCCTGCTTCCGACTGAATGTGGTCATTGATTTCCCCGATTTCGTCAATAGTAATTTCGTTAGAGCCGGAAACGATAAGCAACAATACGTTTTTAGCACCTGAAATTTTGTTGTCATTCAATAACGGAGAATCCAAAGCAGAAATGATAGCTTCTTTAGCACGGTTGTCGCCTGTAGCAACTGCCGAACCCATGATAGCTGTTCCGCTGTTAGATAAAACGGTTTTGGCGTCTTTTAAGTCGATGTTCTGAGTATAGTGGTGCGTAATTACTTCCGCAATTCCGCGTGAAGCTGTAGCCAACACTTCATCAGCTTTAGAGAATCCTGCTTTGAAGCCAAGATTTCCGTAAACTTCTCTTAATTTATTATTATTGATAACAATAAGGGAATCTACTTGTTTTCTTAATTTTTCAACACCTAATAATGCTTGTTCAGAACGCACTTTACCTTCAAACTGGAAAGGGATCGTTACGATTCCTACAGTCAGGATGTCTCTTTCCTTAGCCAATTGAGCGATAACGGGTGCAGCTCCTGTTCCGGTTCCGCCACCCATTCCTGCTGTGATGAAAACCATCTTCGTATTGGTATCCAACATTTTTTCGATGTCGGCAATACTTTCCAATGCTGATTGTTGACCAACATCAGGATTTGCTCCTGCTCCAAGTCCTTCCGTCAGGTTTACACCCAACTGGATTTTATTTGGTACAGCGCTGTTTTGAAGTGCTTGTGAGTCGGTGTTGCAAACAATGAAATCGACGCCTTTGATTCCCTGCTTGAACATGTGATTGATAGCGTTACTTCCTCCGCCACCAACTCCGATTACTTTGATCACATTTGATTGATTTTTTGGTAAATCAAATGAGATGTTTCCAAATTCTGAGTTGCTTATCATACTATTTTGGTATTAGGTATTATATATTCTTGTATTCTATTACTCTGCGTTATCTAAGAAATCCTTAATCTTATCGACATAACGGTCGAAAAACGATCTCCTGATTTTACTTTCTGTTGTTTCTGTTTCAAGATTTATTGGTTCTGAAATCACTTCAGTTGGAACTTCTTCAACTACTTTTCGCTCTTCTACAACCGGAGCCTGCGCTACTGGTTGAAAAGAAACTTGTCTTGGTGCCGGTTCAGTAACAACTTCTTTCAGTTCAATTTTGTAGGCACTATTTGAATTGTTTTCGATGCTGTTCATTACCAAACCTACTGCCGTTGCAAACAATGGACTTGAAATTTCCTCACTTGAATTTCCTGCCAAATGTTCGTTTGGATAACCAATTCTGGTGTCCATTCCGGTGATGTATTCCACCAGTTGCTTGATGTGTTTCAAATTCGAGCCACCACCCGTCAATACGATTCCGGCAATCAGTTTCTTGCGCGGATCTTCGTGTCCGTATGCTTTGATTTCGGTGAAAACCTGCTCAATGATTTCAACCACTCTTGCGTGGATGATTTTTGAAAGATTCTTTAATGAAATCTCTTTTGGGTCTCTTCCTCTTAATCCCGGAATTGATACAATTTCGTTGTCTTTATTTTCACCCGGCCAAGCGGAACCAAATTTTGTTTTCAATAATTCGGCTTGTTTTTCGATGATTGAACAGCCTTCCTTGATGTCATCTGTAATTACATTTCCACCAAAAGGAACTACTGCAGTGTGGCGGATGATTCCATCTTTAAAAATGGCTAAATCCGTTGTCCCACCACCTATATCAATCAATGCAACACCGGCTTCTTTTTCTTCCTGACTCAAAACAGCATCAGCCGAAGCTAATGGTTCCAATGTCAAACCAGACAATTCAATACCTGAACTTTGGATACATCTTCCTACGTTTCTGATTGATGATGCCTGACCAACCACTACGTGAAAACTAGCTTCGAGTCTGGCACCATACATTCCGATTGGTTCTTTGATTTCAGATTGCCCATCGATTTTGAATTCCTGTGGCAATACATGAATGATTTCTTCTCCCGGAAGCATAGCCAGCTTATTTACCTGGTCGATAAGTAACTGAATATCCTTTCCACTGATTACTTCTTCAGCATTGTTTCGGATTACGTAATCAGTATGCTGGATGCTTCGAATGTGCTGTCCGGCAATCCCAACAACCACATCGTTTATTTTATATCCTGAGTTTGCTTCTGCCTCAATAACCGCCTGTTGGATGGACTGGATAGTCTGCGTAATATTGTTTACAACGCCACGCGCCACACCAAGACTTTTGGATTTTCCAACACCTAAAATCTCCAATTTCCCATACTCATTCTTCTTGCCGATCATGGCAACTATCTTGGTGGTTCCAATGTCTAATCCTACTGCAATATTCTCTTTTTCCATAATCTTCTATTTAATGCAAACGACTTGCTTAGTAAACTTCAGGTTAATCTTTTTGTATTTTGTCAAAGTGCTGTCTAAAACTGCCTTCTGAAAAAATGCTTTATAATTTCTAAATTTCTTTTCAATGTTAATAGTCCTGCCAAAATCGATTTGATAATCGTAATTTCTGCTCGCCATAATTAGGCTACCATTAGGCAAAACCTGCACACCAATGATGTTTTTTTTCAAAAACTCATCTTTGTCAATCATCTTTAAAACTTCAGATAATTTTTCCTTCTTAACTACATCAATCTCCCCCGAAATTAGTGGCACTCTGGCTGTATAATTATCTGATAACGGCATTCTATTTCCCTCACTATCAATATAAAAAGAACCCGATTCGTCAAACACTCTTCCCAAAGGTGTTTTTTGCTTTACCACTGCTTTTAGAATACCATCAACGCTGACAAACACATCCACTTTTTGGATACTTTTTTGTTTGCTGATTGCGTTTTCCAGTTTCTTCAAATCTAAATCAACTTTATTGATAGTTTTTAGGTCTTGATTTTTTTCTATTAACAATTTATTAACCATCTCAGGCTTTAAAAAAAGCTTGTTTTCGCCTACAAAAACAACCTCTGTTTTTTTGATTTTTCGCATCGCATTTCGGTGCGAAGTAAACGAAAACAGGGAGATTACAGCAATAATCATCAACACCAATCTGATATTTATCCAAGTAAAAAACTTCATAGCAATGCCTTTTTAATTTTTGGGACTAATTCACCAATATCTCCAGCTCCGATTGTCACAATTATTTTCGCTTTACTTTCTAAAATTGAAGGAATTAAATCATCTTTTGAAACCAATTTTTTGTTTGGATTTTCAATTTTTGAAAGCAGCCATTCCGACGTAATTCCTTCCATCGGTAATTCGCGTGCAGGATAAATTTCCATTAACAAAATCTCATCAAACTGCGATAAACTTTTGGCAAAATCATCGGCAAAATCTTTGGTTCTGCTGAACAAATGTGGCTGAAAAATTGCCAGTACTTTCTCATTCGGATACAATTCGCGAACCGCCTGATGCACCGCATTGATTTCGGTCGGATGATGCGCGTAATCATCAATATAAACCAACTTATCGGATTTAATCTGATAGGAAAACCTGCGCTGTATTCCTTTAAATGAAGCCAAGGCTTTAGCAATGGAACTGGTCGGGGTGCCATACGTTTTTGCCATCGCTAAAGCCATTAAGGCATTCATTAAATTGTGTCTTCCGGGCAAACCGAATTTTATATTTTGAATTGTTTCTGATGGTGTTTGCACATCAAAAACATAATAACCATTTTCAATTCTGATATTAAACGCTTTGAAAGTCGCGTCTTCATTTATTCCGATGGTTAAGCCTTTTAACGGCAAACCTTTCGGGACAAATATTTTGGTTTTATCTTCTACCTTATCGGCAAATTCACGGAAGGAATCTTCAATCGAAGTTGCATCGCCATAAATATCCAAATGATCCGCATCCATAGAAGTTACGCAGGCAATATCCGGATGCAGGTGCAGGAACGAGCGGTCAAATTCATCAGCCTCTACAACGGTTACCGTTTTTCCGTTCCCGATTAAATTGGAATTGTAATTCTCTACGATTCCACCAATAAAAGCGGTTACATCGGCACCACTTTCAAATAAAATATGTCCAAGTATGCTTGAAGTCGTGGTCTTCCCATGTGTTCCGGCAACGGCAAAACAAAAGGTGTCTTTAGTAATGATTCCCAAAACTTCAGCTCGTTTTTTAACCACATATTCTCTTTCGAGAAAATAATTTCGTTCGGAATGTGAAACAGGAATTGCCGGCGTGATGATTACCAATGTATTTTCTACATAATAATCTTTTGGAATCAGGTTGATATTGTCCTCAAAATGAATGTTCATCCCAGATGCAATCAATTCATCCGTCAGCATGGTCGGGGTTTTGTCATAACCCGAAACATTTTTTCCGATGTATTGGAAATAACGCGCCAAGGCACTCATTCCGATGCCACCGATTCCGATGAAATAGACATTATTTATCTGATTTAAATTCACTTATTTTATCAACTTAACTATTTGTTCAACTATATCTTTTGTAGCGTTTGGCTTAGCCAGCTTTTTGATGTTTTCGCTTAATTCTTTCTGTTGGTTTTCGTCAAAAACCAATTTTGCAAATGTTGGCTCGAACGTCGCATCCAGTTCATTTTCCTTAATTAAAATCGCTCCGTTTTTATCTGCAATTGCTTTGGCATTTTTAGTCTGATGATCTTCGGCTACATTTGGCGATGGAATAAAAATTACCGGTTTTCCAACCAGACACAATTCCGAAACAGATGATGCGCCTGCGCGAGAAATCACAAAATCTGCGGCAGCATAAACCAAATCCATTTTATCAATAAAAGACATTACCTGTACTACCTGACCATCCGTAAAATGATTGTAATCGTGGTAATACAATCGGCCACACTGCCATATAATCTGGATATCTTTTGAAACGATATTATAAATTTCCTTTTCAATCAATCTGTTTATTCTTCGGGCACCAAGGCTTCCACCCAGAACCAAAAGTGTTTTTTTATTTGGGTCTAAATTGAAATGTTTGATAGCTTCACTTCGTTTCGAATCGATTTCCAACAAATCCTGACGCACCGGATTTCCGGTGAAAATGATTTTGTCTTTTGGAAAAAAACGTTCCAGATTTTCATAAGCCACACAAATGGCATCAGCTTTTTTGCTCAACAATTTATTCGTAATTCCCGGATAGGAATTCTGCTCCTGGATTACCGTTGGAATGTTTAGATTGTTTGCCATCTGCAATAACGGACCACTCGCAAAACCTCCAGTTCCGATTACCACATCGGGCTTGAAATCTTTTATTATTTTTCTCGACTTCCACAGGCTGTTGATGACTTTTAGTGGAAATGCCATATTCTGGAATGTCAGTTTTCGTTGTAAACCCGAAATCCAAAGCCCTTTGATTTTATACCCTGCCTGAGGCACTTTGTCCATTTCCATTTTATCTTCGGCACCAACAAACAGGAATTCAGCTTCGGGAAACTGCGCCTTTAATTCATTCGCAATAGCGATTGCAGGATAGATATGTCCACCCGTTCCGCCGCCACTTAATATGAATCTTGGTTTTCCCATTTTATTTTTTATTTAAGACTGCGTTCATCGGATTTGCGGCATCAACAATTGAAAAGCCTTCCAATTCCATTTTCTCTGCCGCTTCTTCTTCCTGCAATTGTTTATCGATTAGCTTTTGCAAAGCGTCATCACGTTTTTGTTTTTCGGCTAATTCTTCTGCGATTTCTTCTTCTTTTTTGGTCACACTTAAAATGATTCCAAGTGCAATACACGTCATCCAAATCGAACTTCCACCACTACTAATCAATGGTAATGTCTGCCCAGTTACCGGCAATAACTCTACCGCAACCGCCATATTGGTCATTGCCTGGAAAATTATGGGAAAACCCAATCCGACGACTACGAGTTTTCCGAAAAGTGAATTGGCTTTGTGCGCTGCTACAACAAATCGGAACAGCAATAACAAATACAATCCCAGAACGCATAACGCTCCGACCAATCCGTATTCTTCGACAATAATGGCATAGATGAAATCGGAAGAAGATTGTGGCAGAAAGTTTTTCTGCACGCTTTTTCCGGGTCCAAGTCCGTAAAGTCCGCCCGAAGCGATTGCAATTTTTGCTTTCTCAATTTGGTAATCATCTTCGTCCGGTTTGTCGCTGGTGAAATTATCTATACGAGCAATCCATGTATCCACACGGTTTGGGAATGCATCCGGAAAAGCTTTGGCAACCAGAATAAAAAATACCAATCCGATGATTCCGGCACCAACAATAATTCCGATATATTTGAGCGGATATTTTCCAATAAAAACCAGCATCAATACCATAGAGAATATCAAAGCCGCTGTAGATAAATTCGCCGGAAGGATAAAAATCAGAGTGATAAAAACAGGCGTCCACAATTCCCAAAGTGAATTTTGGAAGGTGATTGGTGTTTCCCTTTTCTTGGATAAATATCGGGCAACAAAAACATACAAAACAATTGACGCCAATGTTGACGTTTGGAACGTAATTCCGATAAACGGAATCTGTATCCAACGGCTGGCATTGGCACCTTCAATGACAGTTCCTTTGAGCAAGGTGTAGAGCAATAAACCCCATACGACCGGCAATAGAATTTTGGATATCGCCTTAAAATAGTGGTACGGAACTTTGTGGATTTTGTACAGAATAAAAAATCCGACAAGTACCTGAGCTGCATGTTTCAGCAAATAAGTAAATGCGTTTCCTGAGCCGTGACGCATGTAGGCCAGATTACTGCTCGCGCTAAAAACAGGCATAAACGAGAACAGCGCCAACAAGGCAACGAATGCCCAGATGACTTTATCTCCTTTCAGACTGTTTATTAGCTCTTTCATTTTGATTTGTGATTTAAGATCAACGATTTTTGATTTTTGAAATATTTCTGCAATCTTAAATCGTTAATCAACAACCTTAAATTTCATTTACAAATTCTTTACCGCTGCTTTAAACTGATTTCCTCT
>DBIH01000275.1 GCA_002296885.1 Flavobacterium sp. UBA807
AAGGTTTATGGCTCGGAAGACCTTATCGAGCCACAGGATTATTCGAAAGTAAAAAGCGTATCGGTTTATATGCAAAGCACAGATGGCCCAAATGAGCTTGCTTTTGTAATGAACTTCAATCCGAAGCATTTGGTTTCCGATATCCTATATGCCAAAAGAGGGGATTCTGAGGACACCGCATTTATGACTTTTAGCTACGATGACAATAACCTGTTGAAAAAGCTGGTCATGAATGATAATTTCGACAATAATCCGAAATCGACTGTTTATACCTATGGCTACGACAAAGACAAATTGATAGAAATTTCCGAAGACCAGTACTCTGTATATTCTAATCAGCACAAAATGCTGGTAATGGACGATCATTTTGAATTCAAAGACATAGAAACCGATTTCCGCATTTCTTCCAGCCGCGAGGAAATTAACGATGGCTGTAAAGTTTTCTATGAAGACGGCTCTGTCGTAAAGACCCGTTGCTTCTCTGACCTGGATCGGAATCTTCCATATACCTACCAGTCTAACCTTTATGAGAATGAGGATTCAGGCCAATCAGCCGATATGAAAATTGAGAAAAACACGGCCGGAAATATTTCTGTTTTTGCCTTTTTAGACACCATTAATGATTACAAGGAAGTAGCAGAAATAACCATTGGGGAGGATGGGCTGACCAAACAAATCAAAACCCATTCAGCTGGGCAATTCTACACCCTCAATTTTGAATATAAATACTAAATTCTGTTAAAGTCTGATTTATATCAAATTCACATAAAATTAGGCAGCAACTATTAAAATATACAAAAACGGTTGCTTTTTTTATGGCCAAATTCCGAATGTGGCAAGTAATTCTTTTCCAACAATTTAAATCCCTTAACATTTTTTTATAATTTATTATAGATAATGTTTGTCATGTCACAAATAAGTATATCTTTGAGCATTATTAATTATTTTTTTACAATACAATGCGCACAGGAACAGTAAAATTTTTCAACGAATCTAAAGGTTATGGTTTTATCACAGATGATGAAACGGGAAAAGACATTTTCGTACATGCTACCGGTATTAAATCAGAAGGTTTAAACGAGGGAGACAAAGTATCATACGAAGAAGAAGAAGGTAGAAAAGGTAAAGTAGCAGCTCAGGTAGTTACTATCGAAGAGTAATATATAGTATTTTGATTACCTAAAATGACTTAACGTCCCGATTAATTCGGGGCGTTTTTTTATGTTTTAAATTTTACTATTTAAAATCATTTTAAATAGGCTTTTTTACAGGCTAAATAGTAAACGTTTCCCACTCTATTTTTGCGAATTAAATATTGCGATGTATATTTGTGCCTATTTAAATTACTTCTAATTTTAAGCATTATGCAGTCTAATCAATTAGATTATTTGCCAATCCTAATGCAGGCAGGTTTAGCAGTCGGATTTGTTGTCTTAACCATTATCGGCTCTAACTTTTTAGGCCCAAAAAGACACTCCAAAAACAAGGATATCAACTTCGAATGCGGTATCGAATCTGTCGGAAATGCAAGGATTCCATTTTCAGTAAAATATTTCTTAGTTGCCATTCTTTTCGTTTTGTTTGACGTTGAGGTAATTTTTCTTTATCCATGGGCAATAAATTTCAAAGCACTTGGTATGGAAGGAATGATAAAAATGGTGATTTTCATGCTATTGCTTTTGGTTGGTTTCTTCTACATTATCAAGAAGAAAGCACTTGAATGGGAATGATAAAAGTTATTTTAAATTATAAATGTTGAATTTTAAATTGATTTCATTTAAAATTTATAATTCAAAATTCAGAATAAAATGAATACTAAACCAAATATGGTTGCTCCGCCGGAAGGAGTTGTTGGTGAAGGTTTCTTCGCTACCAAACTGAATGATGTTGTCGGATTGGCACGTGCCAATTCGCTTTGGCCGTTACCATTCGCCACTTCTTGTTGTGGAATTGAATTTATGGCAACAATGGCATCGCATTACGATTTAGCCCGATTTGGTTCAGAAAGGGTTAGTTTCTCGCCACGTCAGGCGGATATGCTAATGGTAATGGGAACCATCTCTAAAAAAATGGCGCCAATTTTACGTCAGGTTTACGAACAAATGTCAGAACCTCGCTGGGTAATTTCTGTCGGAGCCTGTGCCTGTTCGGGTGGTGTTTTCGATACCTATTCTGTTTTACAGGGAATTGACAAAGTAATTCCTGTAGATGTTTACGTACCGGGTTGTCCGCCAAGACCGGAACAAATCGTTCAGGGTGTAATGCAATTACAGGAATTAGTAAAGAATGAATCTGTTCGCAGAAGAAACTCACCTGAGTACAAAGAATTATTAGCTTCTTATAACCTATAATATGGCTTTAGAAACGACATTTATACAAGAAAAATTATCTCAGAAATTCGGCAACAGTGTGCTGAATTTTGAAATGAAAAGAGATATTTTCACTTTCGAGGCAACTCCGGAAACTATTCATGAAGTTATACGTACATTGAAAGAAGACGAAAGCCTGAACTTCCATTTTTTAACAGATTTGACCGGAATCCATTTCCCTGATAATGACGCTTCACATCAGTTTTCAGTAGTATATCAACTGCACAATTGGGTTGAAAATGTTAGGCTTCGCGTAAAAACCTTTTTACCGGATCCGGCAGAAGTGGATACCGTAACCAATTTGTTTTTGTGCGCCAACTGGATGGAAAGAGAAGCTTGGGATTTCTTCGGGATTAATTTCAAAGGACATCCGCAGCTGAAAAGAATTTTGAATATGGATGAAATGGTTTCACACCCAATGCGTAAGGAATTCCCAATGGAAGACAGCGGAAGAACCGACAAAGATGACCGTTTCTTTGGAAGAACACCAGTTAAAAGTCAAATGAGTAATTCATAAATATAGATGTCCGATTTATTATTACCACCAGAGCATCGCTATGCTAAGATTATAGAGCAGACACGCAACGAAGACGGAAGCGAATTCTCTATATTGAATTTAGGCCCAACACATCCTGCAACTCACGGGATTTTTCAAAACATCCTTTTGATGGATGGTGAACGAATCCTCGATGCAGAACCAACAATTGGATACATTCACCGTGCTTTTGAAAAAATTGCAGAGAATCGTCCGTTTTACCAAATCAATGTATTGACGGATCGAATGAACTACTGTTCATCACCTATCAACAACATGGCGTGGTGGATGACGGTTGAAAAATTATTAAACATAGAAGTTCCAAAACGTGCTCAATATTTAAGAGTTATCGTAATGGAATTAGCACGAATTACAGACCATTTAATCTGCAATTCAATTCTTGGTGTTGATACCGGAGCTTACACCGGCTTCCTTTATGTTTTCCAATTCAGGGAAAAAGTATACGAAATCTACGAAGAGATTTGTGGCGCGCGTTTGACTACGAATATGGGAAGAATTGGTGGCTTTGAAAGAGACTGGTCTGAAGAAGCCTTCAAAAAATTAAATACATTCCTGGAAGAGTTTCCTGTTGCATGGAAAGAATTCGAAAATCTTTTTGAAAGAAATAGGATTTTCATCGACAGAACTGTGAATGTCGGTCCGATTTCTGCCGAAAAAGCAATGCAATACGGATTAACCGGTCCAAATCTTCGTGCCGCCGGAATTGATTATGATGTTCGTAAAGCGGCACCTTATTCCTCTTATGATGATTTCGAATTTAACGTTCCTGTTGGAAAATCTGGTGATACTTACGACCGTTTTTGCGTTCGTAATGCCGAAGTCTGGGAAAGCTTGAGTATCATTCGTCAAGCCTTGGCTAAATTACCGGAAGGTCCAATCCACGCTGATGTTCCCGATTATTATTTGCCCCCAAAAGAAGATGTTTACACCAATATGGAAAGCTTAATCTATCACTTCAAAATTGTGATGGGTGAAGTTCCGGTTCCTGTTGATGAAATTTATCACGCTGTTGAAGGTGGAAACGGAGAATTAGGTTTCTATTTAATTTCAGACGGAAGCAGAACACCCTACCGTTTGAAATTCAGAAGACCTTGCTACGTTTATTATCAGGCATACACCGAAATGATTAAAGGCGGAATGTTATCTGATGCTATTGTAATATTATCAAGTTTAAATGTAATTGCAGGCGAATTAGACGCATAAAAAGAAATTATAAATTATGAATTATAAATTTTGAATGATTAGAATAATTTAAAATTTAGAATTTATAATTCAAAATAGTAAAAATGGAAAGATCACACATACACCAAGAGGTAAATATCACTGATGATTTGATGAAACGCATCAATGAATTAATCAGTCATTATCCTGCAGACAAAAAGAAATCGGCTTTATTGCCCGTTTTACATGAAGTTCAGGATGCTCATGATAATTGGTTGAGTATTGAATTGCAAAACAAAGTTGCCGAAATTTTAGGAATCCAACGTATTGAAGTTTATGAAGTGGTGACATTTTACACCATGTTCAACCAAAGACCAATTGGAAAATACATGTTCGAATTTTGCCAGACTTCCGCTTGTTGTTTGAATGGCGTTGAAAATCTAATGGACTACACTTGTGAAAAACTGGGTGTCGGTGTTGGTGAACCTACCGCAGACGGAATGTTTGAGGTTCGCGGCGTTGAATGTCTTGGAGCCTGTGGCTATGCGCCAATGATGCAGTTGGGTGATTTCTATAAAGAGCACTTGACTAAAGAAAAAATCGATCAGTTGATTGCTGATTGCAAAGACGGAAAAATCACTTTACACGATAAATAATATCATGGGAAGAAAAATATTATTAGACAAAATAAACGTTCCGGGAATCAAAACCTATGAAGTATATCGTCGTGAAGGCGGTTATACATCGGTGGAAAAGGCCCTGAAAAAAATGACTCCGGATGAAGTCGTCGAAGAAGTAAAAACTTCAGGACTACGCGGTCGTGGTGGTGCAGGTTTCCCTGCCGGAATGAAATGGAGTTTTATTGACAAAAAGTCGGGCAATCCAAGACACTTGGTTTGCAATGCCGATGAATCGGAACCGGGTACTTTCAAGGACAGATTTCTAATGGAATATATTCCGCACCTGTTGATTGAAGGAATGATTACGTCGAGTTATGCGTTAGGTGCAAATCTATCCTACATCTACATTCGTGGAGAATACATGTGGGTTTACAAAATTTTAGAAAAAGCCATCGCCGAAGCAAAAGCTGCCGGTTGGTTGGGCAAAAATATATTAGGTTCTGGTTACGATTTGGAATTGTATGTTCAAATTGGTGGCGGAGCTTACATCTGTGGTGAAGAAACCGCTCTTATTGAAAGTTTGGAAGGAAAGTACGGAAACCCAAGATTAAAACCACCATTTCCTGCCGTGAAAGGGCTTTGGCAAAATCCAACCGTGGTAAATAACGTCGAAACGATAGCTGCTGTGCCTTGGATTGTGAACAATTCGGGTGCTGATTATGCTGCGATTGGAATTGGTCGTTCCACCGGAACTAAATTAATTTCAGCTTCAGGAAATATCAAAAACCAAGGCGTTTTCGAAATTGATTTGGGTGTTTCTGTTTACGAGTTCATCAATTCGGATGAATATTGTGGTGGAATGCAGACGGACAGACCATTGAAAGCTTTAGTGCCTGGAGGAAGTTCGGTGCCAATTTTACCAGCCAATTTAATCTATAAAACGGCGAATGGTGAAGATCGTTTGATGACTTACGAAAGTTTGTCTGATGGTGGATTTGCAACAGGTTCGATGTTGGGTTCAGGCGGATTTATTGTTTATGATGACCGTGCCTGCATCGTTCGTAATACATGGAATTTCTCAAGATTTTACCACCACGAAAGTTGCGGACAATGTACACCTTGCCG
>DBIH01000257.1 GCA_002296885.1 Flavobacterium sp. UBA807
AGTAAAACTTTTGCATTCAAGGATTTTATCCTCGACAGAAAGCCGGAACATTACGAGTTCTCGGATATTGATATGACTGAAAAAAGAAGGATTCCTTTTGAAAAAGATTATTTCACTTTAATGGAATTCTCTGCAAAATGGGATGTTATTCCAAGTATGCTTTGCCAAAATCATACGCAGCTTATCAAAGGTTTTATGGGACAGACTACTGCTTTTGACAGCCAATTAATAAAGTCAAATGTATTGATCTTAGGAAAAAATGAATTAAACGATGAAGCCCGTTATATTCATGGGCAAAAAGGAAAAGGTTTCTTTACCTTTTATGGAGGCCACGACCCGGAAGATTACCAGCATAGAGTAGGAGATGAACCAACTGTTTTGGATTTGCATCCGAATTCGCCAGGATTCCGTTTGATACTGAATAATGTTCTTTTTCCTGCAGCGAGAAAGAAACCCCAGAAAACTTAATCTCTAAGAATATCTTCAATTATTTTGAGGTGATGTTTGGTATGAAGTTCTAAAAAATGAATAGCTGTTTTCAAGTCCAAATCTCCAAAATAAGGATGTGTAAAATAGTTTTTAGATTTCAATAAAGCTAATTCAGAAACACTGTTTCGAACTATTTCCAGTTTATTTATTAAATGCGCTTGAGTAATTTCGTCAGCCGGCTGAACTGATTTTGGGGCTTTCCCTCTGCCTCGTGGAATTTTTTTAAGAAGCGTTTGTACCAAAAAACGTTTAAAATTGAACCGCCATTTATAATCATCCGGATTTGATTTTTTCAATTGATTGATGACAGCGTATAACACCAAAAGAGAATGTTCAGTATGCCATCCAACCGATGATTCCGAAATGTGGGTATTTGTCTTTTCAAAATCAGGAATATAAGATTCCAGTTGATTTAAAAGCAATTGTAATTTTTTCATAATCATCTTACTCCCCATTCCCATAAACCATATTGTGTTTTTTGGTCAACAGCATGTCCCGATTGCTTCAGGGTTAGCATAATCTGTCCACGATGATGGCTTTCATGTGAAATAAGATATCCAAGAAAAGCAGTTGGATGTGGTTTAAACCCTTTGATTTTGCCTTCTAAAATAGCTTTTTCTAAAAGTTTTGCTATGGCTTCTGCACTTTTATTCAATTCAGAAATCAATATCGATTTATCGATATTGATTTCCTTATCGAGTTTTATCAAGCCACTTAATAATTCAGGAGCTGCAGCCTTGAGCCACATCATTCTTACATTATGCAGATGTGCAAATTGCTCACCAACTTTCCTGCCTTTTGATGCAGAAATATCAATCAGGTAACTTTCATCAATCGTATCAAGCAAATATAAATTGATGCGATTGTGAATGTACCAGGTGCCAATGAGTTCACTCATTATTTACAGTTTTGATATTCCTGAGCGATTCTGATAAGATTGTCTTCAATTTTTAAATCAAACTCATTCTTTTTTATATCATCAGATAAGCTTTTGCATGCTTTTAAATAATCAGCCAATTGAACACTCAGATTTTCAGTGCTTCTGCGGTCTAACATTTGCCCTTTGGCTTCAGGAGTAATTTTAATAACATATTTTTCAGTTTCCACAGGATCATGTAAAACCATAATTTTATCTTCTTTGTGAATCATTTGGAAGAAAAAAGCATTGTCGAAAGCAAAATTTCCAATGTTCTGAATCTTTTTCATGGCTTCACCTTTCACGGCCATGCCATAATAAAATGTCTCTTTGTTGTTTTCGGTAATGCAGAAATAGGCATTACTGCTTGCTTTGAAAGTTTTAGTGCGTTCTTGGTTTTTCTCATTTCGGTATGTGATACTCACTCTTTTTCCAAAATTATCAGCTGCATCTTCAGGTAATACCTGTCCAGTTTCGTTAACATCTAACATTTGGAAATAAATGCTGATAATACCATCATAGCGTTTACCATCACCATCAACCAAATAGCCTTTTTTGTTATAGATGTTAACGCTTCTTTCTTTTGCGAGGGCCACTTTTGCCGCATATAATTTGGCATTTTCATCTCGAATCTGATGCCCAAGTGTATAACCACGTGATACCGCATCCCACAAAAATTCATTAAGGAAAGTTGTGTTTCCTTCAGAGTACATGCTTTTTGTGACAAAATCATAGCTTTTGCCATCAAACCCTGTTAGTTTAAAATTCGCACCTAAGCTAACAAATCCTAAAGAAACTGCTTTATTGCCATCAATATCATAAAGGTAGGCATAATCACGTGCGCCACCGCCAACGATGTAAGGCTCGGTAACCAAACGACCAACAATTACCAATTTTCCACCTTGTGTAAACGTGATACTTTTGTCATTTTGGATTTGTGGATTGTATCGTGCCTTTATTTCCTGTACTTTTTTCTTTTGGGCATCGGCTTCAATTTGGGCTGTTGCAACGGTCTTGCCATATTTATCGCTAAGGCTTTCGCGTTGTGTTTCAAAGAATGTCTTTAAAGCACTGTCATTGATACCGGAAGCATCAAGTAAATTATATTTTACAGACAAATTGTGGGCAATAATACGTTTTACGTCAAAAGCATTTATCAGCACATCATGCGGAATTTCGGTCTTGATTTTCCCATCAGCACTCGTTACTTCAAGCCATTGATAGAATTGCGTATTATTTACGGATAAACCTTTAAAATCAACAGAAAATTTCTTTTCACCACTTAATGTAGAGAATTCGTAATGATCGCGATAAGGTTCGGTTATAGTAGCTATTTCTACTTTATCGTAGAGAATTTTATCTTTTTTAATTTGGATTTTTTGACCAAATGTCAAAACGGTAAACAAGAGTGTGCAAAGAAGGAAAGTTAATTTTTTTCTCATGAGAGTTGCTTTTTTAAGGTGTTCGTCACCCGAACCGCTATAGCGGTGAACAGATGAAATAATTTTCGATTTCATAGTTTGTTTTTTTGAGTAACAAATGTTTTTAAATTTAGTTATTAAAGAAATCCCAAACGATAAACATTTGGGATTTAAATCTTGATTAAGATACTTCTTCGCTTTCTTTATCCAGGTATTCCTGAACAATTTCTATGGCATTGGTTACCACATCGCTTAAAGCGGTAATAAAGCTTCCATCTTCGGCGGTATCAATCGCATGCTTGATGGCTTCCACTTCTTTTTTGATGATTTCGTGGGTAACATTTCTGCCGCTTTCTTTTATCCCTTCCATTATTAAACCGATGATTTCCTCTTCAGTTCTTCCGCGTAAGTGTTTTTCCTGACGGATAATAATATGGTCGAACATGCGGGCAGCGATTGCTGCACATTCTTTGATGTCTTCGTCACGACGGTCACCAACTCCGGCAATGATTCCGATTTTTTTAGTGGCTTCTACCGAACTTAAATATTCTTCAACACCCTTATATCCAGCCGGATTATGAGCAAAGTCGATCAACACTTTGAATTTCTTGAATTCGAAAACATTCATTCTTCCCGGTGTTTGTGCCGCACTTGGGATAAATGTTTGTAGAGATAAGCTAATATCTTCGGTTTTGAATCCTTGTAAATAAGCTGCCAGAGTAGCGGCAAGAACGTTTGCAATCATGAATTTGGCCTTTCCTCCCATTGTCAATGGAACGTGGGTAGCTCTTTCGACCCTGATTTTCCATTCCCCTTTTTTGATGGTGATAAATCCGTTTTCATATACGGCAACAATTTTTCCTTCTTTAGAGAATTGTTTGGCTTTCGGATTATTTTCATCCATGCTGAAATAAGCAATATTGCAGCTTAATTCATTGGCAATCTTAAGGCACTGCTCGTCTTCGGCATTTAAAATAGCCCAGCCATCCTTTTTCACGCTTTTTACGACAGTGCTTTTCACACGTGCCAAATCGTCTAAGGTATGAATGTCACTCAAACCTAAATGGTCTTCCTGAATATTGGTAATGATTCCGATATCACAACGACTAAATCCCAATCCGGAACGTAAAATACCGCCACGTGCAGTTTCCAATACGGCGAATTCAACCGTTGGATCCTTCAGGATATATTCAGCTGATATTGGTCCGGTCGTATCGCCTTTTTCCATCATGTGGTTTTGAACATAAATACCATCCGATGTAGTGAAACCAACTTTATAACCATTGTTTTTAACGATATGTGCAATCAATCGGGTAGTGGTAGTTTTACCGTTAGTCCCGGTAATTGCAATAATAGGAATGCGGCTTGGTTTTCCGGGAGGATAAAGCATGTCAATTACCGGAGCGGCAACGTTTCTTGGTAATCCTTCAGAAGGAGCCAAGTGCATACGGAATCCGGGTGCAGCATTAACTTCAAGAATACAACCGCCGTTTTCTTTTAAAGGTTGTGTTAGATTTTCTGCCATGATATCGATACCACAAACGTCCAATCCGATGACACGAGAAATCCTTTCGCAAAGGAAAATATTTTCAGGGTGCATCATATCGGTAACATCAATCGAAGTTCCACCTGTACTAAGGTTTGCAGTTGATTTCAAATAAACTACTTCATCTTTTTTTGGAACGGTTTCCAGAGTATAATTTAGTTTTTCCAACAAATCTGTAGTGTCACGGTCGACGTCGATTTCGGTAAGTACATTTTCGTGCCCGTAACCACGGCGCGGATCTTTGTTGGTTTCTTCAATCAGTTGCTGGATGGTATGTTTCCCGTCCCCTTTTACGTGAGCAGGCTCACGTTTAGCGGCAGCAACCAATTTATTGTCGATTACCAAAACCCTGAAGTCATAGCCTGTAATGAATCGCTCAACGATTACACGATGGCTGTATTTTTTGGCATAAGCCAAACCGGAAATAGCATCTTCCCTGTTTTTTACATTGATGGAAGCGCCTTTACCGTGATTTCCGTCCAATGGTTTGATTACGATTGGATAACCAATTTTTCGGATTACGTCATCTAAATCTTCTTCGTCTACACAAATGCCGCCGCTTGCCACCGGAATGGATGCAGCATCCAACATTTTTTTGGTTTGCTCCTTGTTGCAGGCAATATCTACGGCAATGCTACTGGTTTTGCAGGTTATGGTTGCCTGAAAACGCATTTGGTTGATACCATAACCTAATTGTACCAGTGAGTTTGTTCCCAATCGAATCCAGGGAATATCCCTTGAAACAGCTTCTTCAACGATACTTCCTGTTGAAGGGCCAAGGCGCACGCGCTCACGAATTTCACGCATTTTCTGGATATCGGCTTCAACGTCATAATCGGTGCCGTCAATCAAGGCTTGTGCAATTGCAACAGAACTTTCAGCGGCAAACATTCCAACATTCTCCTCAGTGTAACTGAATACTACATTATATACTCCCGGAGTTTTGGTTTCGCGTGTTCTTCCGAAACCAGTTTCCATTCCGGCAAGCGTTTGGATTTCCAATGCAATATGTTCTATTACATGCCCCATCCAGGTTCCGCGTTCGACGCGCGAAAAGAATCCGCCGCGCACACCTTCAGAACAGCGGTGCTCAATCATGGTTGGGAACATCGCTTCTATCCTTTCACGAAAACCTTCAATTTTGTTGGTTGGGAACTGTTCCATTTCCTCCAAATCGAGACGCATCTGGATTAATTTTTTACGTTGGACACTCCAAATGTTAGGGCCACGAAGCGCCTGAATCTTATCTATTTTCATGTTTAGGTGTAGTTAGTAAAAGTAATTAGTAATGATTTTGTTAAAAATAGGAAATTTTTATTGTTGAAAAGTAATTTTTTTGGAGAAAAGGTAAAAAAATCGGATCGCTTCTGATGAAAGTAAATTTTGGGAATTGATTTTCAGAATTTTAGATGATTAAAAATGTATGACAATTACTGTTTAGCCCTGATGGAAGTGGAAATCCTTTTTATTGTTTTAACAAGAAGTACCTCGACTGCGCTCGGTGTGACA
>DBIH01000129.1 GCA_002296885.1 Flavobacterium sp. UBA807
AACTATGATTCTGGAGATATTTCAGACAGATTCTTAAGGGATGCATCATACATAAGATTAAGAAATATCACTTTTGGATATGATGTGCCTGCTAAATTCTTAAAACAAACTTTCATCAAAGGATGTCGTTTCAGAATACAAGGAGAAAATCTTATAACATGGACGAAATGGAAAGGATTTGATCCTGAAACTTTTACAACAGGTGATACTGGATATTTCCCAACACCTAAGGTTTATACATTTGGTGTAGATATTAATTTTTAATAAAAAATAAAAATGAAAAAAGGAATAATATTATTGGGTCTTTTTGGTCTGTTGTTCTCATGTAATGATGCAACAGATATCACACAGGCTGGAGAATTAAATGACCAAAGGTTGTTTACAAACGTTGCTAATATGCAATTGTTTTTAAATGAAACCTACGACAAATTAGCAACTGAAACGGATATAGTAACTTCTTCTAAATTGAGCGATGAAATTGCTATAGGGTCTGGTTTGACAGTTGATGACACACAAAGATTTTTTGTAACTACAACGAATACTGAAGCTCGAACTATTTGGGGTACTCATTATGGTTTGATTAACTACTGTAACAGAGTAATACGCGGTGCTACTTATTTTACACCACCAGCTGCAGATGTACCGGCTTATAATTCAATACTAGCTCAGGCCAGAGCTTTAAGAGCTTTTGCACATTTTGAGTTGATGGTTTATTTCTCTAAGGACCTTAGTGATGATAATGGATTAGGTGTAATGCTTGTTGACCACGTACCAACAATTTCAGAGGACATTCCAAGATCAACTAATGGAGCTTTATTTAACTTTATAGAAAGTGATTTGAGTTATGCAGAAAGTAACTTAATTGCCCCATCAGGAGCTAATGCATATAAGTATGTTAGCCAAAACTTTATAAATGCTTTGAGAGCAAGAATGTATTTATACAGAAAAAATTATACTCAGGCGTTAACTTATGCTAATGCAGTTATTGGTGCAAGACCATTGGCAACATCTCTTGTACCTTTTACAGGAGCTACAGCTTTATATCCTGCTAATTCTGCCGTGATTCCACCGGTTGGTTCAGGTACAGGTTCTACAACTATTAATGTGTCCCCTTCAACTGCTCCTGCACAGGCTATTCAAAGAGCTTTGTACCAAGTAGATCAATGGACTTCTACTGCTGCTCCTACTTACAGAAAAATGTGGGTAGATGCTGATCAAGGAGAAATTTTATTTGCAATTGACAGACAAAATAACAGAACTAACTGGGGAAGTCAGTACAATACAAATGGGTCATACTTAACAGGAGGACCATTATTTGACATGGATCATAATTTATTCAGTCTGTATACTCAAACTATGGGTGGTGGAGCAGAAGATTTTAGAAGATGGTGTTTTGTTGATCGTTCTTCTACAATATTGGCTGATCACACTCTTGCTACAAGAACAAATGAGCAGATTGTAATTGATAAATATCCAGGTAAAACGGGAGCTCATACAGCTAACGATATCAAAGTATTCCGTGAGTCTGAAATTTACTTCATTAAAGCTGAATGTTTAGTTAGAAGTGGAGATTTACCTGGCGCAGCTAATTTAATTCAACAAGTTAGACAAGCCAGAAACTATGTTGTTGGCGGAACTGTTCCTACTCCGGTTTATGCTAATGCTACTGCAGCTTTGGCTGACATTCTTACTGAAAGAAGAAAAGAACTTGCTTTTGAAGGTCACAGATATATCGACTTAAAAAGACTTGGTGCTGATGCCGGAGTTACCGGAACTGACAGAGATTTGATTGATGCTGCAAACTCTTCAGCAACTAGTCCAGCAAACATTCTTTTAGGAGATTACAGATTTACATTGCCTATTCCACAAGATGAAATCAATATAAATCCATTACCACAAAATGATGGTTACGTAAATTAATATCTTATTAATTAACAATATAAAACCTCTCAACTCGAGAGGTTTTTTTTATATTTGAAAAATTTTATTAAGATGAAATATATTTTACTTTTTTCAATAATTTGTTCAAACGTTTTTTCCCAAACTCAAAAAGAGCGTGAGTTTATTTTAAGTAAGTCTAATTCTTCTGAAGTTGCTCAGATAAAAGCTGATTTTGCGTCTAATGATCTTAAAAATCAAAAAGATATTAAGGAGTATTTAGCTAAGCATCCTAACGCCGAAAGTAAAGCTAAAATCCAAAGGATTATCGATGGCGTTCCAATTTATTATCAGGAAGATAATAATGTGCTTAGTGTTCAGACTTTAAGAGCGAATGCAATGTATCCGTCTGGTTCTCTGGGATTATCTGTAACCGGTCAGGGAATGACCGTTGGTTTATGGGATGGGGGAAAAGTTAGGGACACTCACGTTGAATTAGGTACCAGCAGAGTTTCATTTGGTGATGCGGTTTCAACTTTATCAACACATTCAACGCATGTTTTAGGAACTATTATGGCAGCAGGTGTTAGCCCAACAAGACGAGGATTTGCTTATCAGGCAACAGCAATCACTTATGATTATGGCAATGATGGTAGTGAAATATTGGCTTTTGCCGGTCAGGGGTATCTTGTTTCTAACCATTCTTATGGCAATATTGCAGCCAATTTACAGGAAAGTAATTTTGGCTCTTATAATTCTCAATCTATCGAAGCTGATAACATAATGGCAACTTATCCATATTTTCAAATGGTTAAATCGGCAGGTAACGATAGAAGCGATACCACTCTTGATCAGGTTAATTTAAAAGGCGGATACGATTTGCTGACAGGAGCCGCTTGTGCAAAAAACATTATAACGGTAGCTGCTGTTGAAGGAATTATGACCAACGGTGATGATAATTCTTTTGTGATGTCTGACTTTAGTAATTTTGGACCTACAGACGACGGAAGAGTTAAACCCGATTTATCTGCAAAAGGTGTAGCAGTTTCTTCCTGCATTGCGGTTTCTGATAATGGATATTCTGAACTTCAGGGAACTTCTATGGCGTCACCAAGTATTACAGGTTTAATTACCTTGTTGCAAAAACATTACAATAATCTAAACCCAGGCACGTTCATGAAGTCAGCTACCGTAAGAGCTTTATTGTTTCAATCGGCAAGAGAAGCCGGTGATTATGACGGACCCGATTATAAATTTGGCTGGGGATTGCCTGATGGCATGGCAGCGGCTCAGATAATAACAAACAGAAATGTGAGTACAGTTTTGGAAGAAGATAATTTGGCAAATGGACAAACATTTACAAAAACTATTGCAATCAATTCAGTTCAGAATTTAAAAGTTGCAATTGACTGGACGGATCCAAAAGGTATTGGAAATATTTCAGGTGATATTGATAACAGAAGCCCGAGATTGATCAATAATTTAGACTTAAAAGTTATCAAAGACGGTACAACGTATTATCCATGGAAACTGGATCCTGATTTGAACGAAGAAGCCGCTACAAATAATTCAGATAATGATGTAGATAACATAGAGCGAATTGACATCCCAAATGCTCAGCCGGGGACTTATACGATTCAGGTTACTCACAAAGGGTCATTATCCGGTGGTTCGCAAGCGTTCTCTTTAGTTGCCAGTGGTAGTGGAACAGGTTTAGGCTTGGATTCAAGGGATTTTGATAATAGCGTTTATATTTATCCAAACCCGGCTAATAATGTCCTGAATTTTGAAGCTAAAAATAATATTGTTATTTCTGCAGTTGCCATAAATGATGTGTCTGGTAAAGAAATTTATAAATCTGAGAATTCAATCAATAATTCTATCGATGTTTCAAACCTTTCTTCAGGAGTTTACTTTGTAACATTCAAATCAGATAATAATTCAGTAACCAAGAAATTTATCAAAGAATAATTTCCCAAAATATATTTATTAAAACCATCCCGACTCTTCAGGATGGTTTTTTTTATGATTTTATTACAGATTGTTTTATGTATTTTTGCTTCGAAATTATTTAAGATGAAAAACGTAGTTATTGTATTCTTTTTGTTGATGTTTTCAACGGCTTTTACTCAAGTGAAAAAAGCAGATGAAAAACCTGAAAACGGTGTTGTAAAAAAAGCACCAAAAGCAGCTTACAATCAATACAGAATAATTACTCTACAAAAAGATACAACCTATGTAGATACGTCGTTGACTATTAAAAAGGAATACGAATACAATTATCTTCGAAAAGATATTTTCGGGTTATTGCCCTTTGCCAATGAAGGACAAACTTATTCGGTTCTTGATTTCGGATTGAAAAACTTTACTTCATTCCCCGAAATTGGTTTCTCAGGGAAACAGTTTAATTATATGGGAGTTAACGATATTAAATATTATTCTGTTGCAACTCCGGTTACCGATTTATACTATAAGACCGTAATGGAACAAGGACAGTCGGTTGATGCCTTTATCACATTAAATACTTCGGAACGGTTTAACATGTCGATTGCTTTCAAAGGATTGCGTTCTTTGGGAAAATACATCAATCAGCTTTCAAGCACCGGGAATTTCAGGTTCACATCGAGTTACAATACTCTGAATAAAAGATATTACCTGAATTTCCATTTCACCGGGCAGGATTTCCTTAACGGAGAAAACGGCGGAATTACAACTCCTGAAAATTTTGAAAGTGAGGACCCAAACTATTCCAACCGTGCACGACTTGAGGTTTACCTGAAAGATGCCAAAACCTTTATGAAGGGCAAAAGAACTTTCTTCGACCATAATTTTAGAATCAATAGCAAGAAGGGAGCAAATAATCTTTATCTGACACATCAATTCAATTACGAAAACAAATTGTTCGAGTACAATCAGAAAACGGTACTTTCTACGGTTGGGAGTGATACTAATGTAAAACGTTTTGGCGATTCTTATGTTACGGCCAACATCAATGACAAAGCGCGGTATAACCGAATGTATAATAAAGTTGGTGTCATTTATGAAAACTCGACACTGGGAAGATTTCAGTTCTTTGCCGAAGATTTCCGCTATAACTATTACTTTGATAAAGTTTTGATTCTGGATTCCGGAGTTATACCGGGCTCGTTGAGTCAAACGATTAATACCGTTGGCGGGCAATATGATTACAGGAAGAACAAATGGAACGGAACCTTCACCTATTCCAATTCGATTTCAAATCAGCCAATGTCAAATCTGGATGCAAAACTGCATTATAAACTCAACGACAAAAATCAGTTTGTTTTTCAATATCAATTGATAAGCAAAATCCCGGACAACATTTATAACCTGTATCAAAGCAGTTATGTTGATTATAACTGGCACAATGATTTTAAAAACGAGAAAATAAACAATCTCGAAGCTATTGCTAAAACCCAATGGCTCGACGCGTCTTTACAGATAAGTTCAATCAAAGACCATTTGTATTTCAGCAAAGACCCAACCGATGATACGCGGCAACAGATAATTTCCCCTAAGCAATACGACAAAGCCATCAATTATCTGTCGATAAAAGCAAGCCGCGAGTTTAAATGGTGGAAACTGGCTTTAGACAATACGGTGCTTTACCAAAAAGTTGACCAGAAAGAAGACATCCTGAATGTGCCGCAAATCGTCACCAGAAATACACTTTATTTCTCCAATTACTTTTTCAAAAGAGCTTTGTTCCTGCAAACCGGTTTTACTTTAAATTATTTTACGAAGTTTTATATCAACGATTACAATCCGGTAACTGCCGAAGCATTTGTGCAAAACGAAAAAAAGGTTGGCGAATTCCCAATGCTCGATTTCTTTGTCAATGGAAGGATTCGTCAAACCCGAATCTTCTTCAAACTGGAGCATTTCAACTCCAAAATGACAGGCAATAATTTCTACACCGCGCCCAATTATCCCTATCGTGATTTCATGATTCGCTTCGGACTGGTCTGGAATTTCTTCCAGTAATTTTTGGCGTGCCCTCGTCCCAATGAAGGGGGTCGGGCTGTCCGCGCTACATGTTAGCCAGCTTCCATCCCTCACGCGCAAACGTTTTCGAATTAAGCATTTGAATTTTTGGAAACCGCCAAAATAGGAATTACATTTGTCCAAATTTAAAGAGAGTCTGTACTCTTTTTTCTATACTCTATTTTCTTAAAAAGATGAAATACGCAGAAAACATATTAGGAACTATCGGAAATACACCGTTAGTTAAACTAAACAAAGTGGTAGAAGGAATCGATGCTCTGGTTTTGGCCAAAGTAGAAACCTTCAATCCGGGGAATTCGGTTAAAGACCGAATGGCGCTCAAAATGGTTGAAGATGCCGAAGCCGACGGAAGATTAAAACCGGGCGGAACCATCATCGAAGGAACTTCAGGAAACACCGGAATGGGATTGGCGCTTGCTGCAATCGTAAAAGGGTACAAATGCATTTTTGTTATCACCGATAAACAATCCAAAGAAAAAATGGATATCCTTCGTGCTGTTGGTGCTAAGGTTGTCGTTTGCCCTACCGATGTCGAACCAACCGATCCACGTTCGTATTATTCAGTTTCAAAAAGACTGGGAACTGAAATTCCAAATTCATGGTATGTTAATCAATATGATAATCCCTCAAACGCACAGGCGCATTATGAGCAAACAGGTCCTGAAATCTGGGAGCAGACTGATGGTAAGATTACACACTTTGTTGTTGGAGTTGGAACCGGCGGAACCATTTCGGGAATTGCAAAATATTTAAAAGAGAAAAATCCAAATATCAAAATTTGGGGAATCGATACCTACGGTTCTGTTTTTAAAAAATACCACGAAACCGGAATTTTTGATGAGAACGAAATCTACTCTTACATCACCGAAGGAATCGGAGAAGACATCCTTCCAAAGAATGTAGACTTCTCACTGATTGATGGATTTACAAAAGTAACAGATAAAGACGCAGCAGTTTACACAAGAAAAATCGCTCTGGAAGAAGGGATCTTCGTTGGGAATTCAGCCGGTTCGTGTATCAAAGGTTTGCATCAGTTAAAAGAACACTTCACTAAAGATGATGTGGTTGTGGTTTTATTCCACGATTCGGGAAGCCGTTATGTTGGTAAAATGTTCAACGATGACTGGATGCGTGAAAGAGGATTCCTTGATGAGGAAATCACAAAAGCTGAAGACGTTATCAAAGACCACAAAGACAAGCCTTTGGTTGTGGTTCGTACCGAAGAATTGGTTTCACACGCCATCGAACGTTTGAAAAAGTACAATATTTCACAAATTCCTGTAATCGATACAACAGGTTTTGTTGGAAGTTTGGATGAAACCGATTTGTTCAGAAGTTATTTGGACGACAAGAACATCGCTGAAAAACCAATCCGGGAAATCATGGGCAAACCTTATCCAATGGTGCAGGCCAATACGCCAATCGAGGAAATCTCTAAATTAATCAATAAAGAAAATCAGGCGGTTTTGGTTGATTTAGGTGGCGGCAAGCATCACATC
The DNA here is from genome assembly GCA_002296885.1 of Flavobacterium sp. UBA807. Classification (GTDB taxonomy): domain Bacteria; phylum Bacteroidota; class Bacteroidia; order Flavobacteriales; family Flavobacteriaceae; genus Flavobacterium. Next base: position 7,401 of record DBIH01000129.1, read on the forward strand.
ATTACCAAACACGATATTATTAGTTCAATTAAATAAAAAAGAATAAAGAAAATAGAGAATAGAATATAGAAAGTTGAGTTTAAATTGAACGGTCTATTCTCTATTTTCCATTTTCTATTCTCTATTCTCCAATCAAAACTCCCGAAACATTCCACGAACTAAAACTATCTCCTTCAGATAAGCCTTGTGGGATTTTAATTTGTATCGAATGCGTTCCTGCTTCTAAGTTGCCTAAATCAATATAGATAGGATTTGTTGTCGTTCCCGGACACCAGTTTGCCCTGCTATAATCTGAAGAAGATAATCCGTTAGGAAAATTTCCCGAAGCGGGATTTGATAAACGATAAGAACCACAATCCGTTCGCCATGGCGTGAAGCTGTAAGTTTCTTTTCCGTCAAGGAAAATAGAATTCTTTTTTGGGACAAATTCATCGCCGTTTTCCCAGCCGCCATGACCGGTTGTAATGTAGCGAAGCCTGCAGTTTTTTATTGGTTTGTCTAATTTAAAAGTAACTTCCAAACCTTTGTCAGAACTAAACATTGTGCCATATTCCTGACCTGCCATTTCCATAATATTGTTGGTACAGAATAGCGGAACAACCTGCGTTGGAACAGCTTTGCTTTCTTCCTCGTCGTGAATGGTTATGTTTGCAGAAACTTTATGACCACCTTTGTCATAATTGCCAACGAAGATGCCAATCCAAACTTCCTGATTACTCAACAAACCCCTTAAATCGGAAATATCCTGACGGTACAAAACATTATCAGCCCAGGTTTTGTCTTTCAGTTGAAGGTTATTGTATTGCTTAACTCCAAACGGAGTGTAGAAACGCATCAACTCAACTACCGGATTATAATTTTCTGTTGCGACTACACCTTGATATTCTTTGCCATTCCCATTAGTATAAATAGGTAATGTCTTTGCACCATTTTTCAAACCATCTAAAAACGATTGTGCTTTATTGATCGGAATGATAAAAAAAGAGCCAGTTCTGTCATAGGCATCACCATTAGATTGCTCAGTAACATCAGCAAAAATCTGGCTGCCAACTTTTATTTCAGGAATCTTAATTTTCCTCACAGCAATCGTTCCGCTGGCAAATCGCAGAATAGTATCATTTGATTTTGATTCGCCGGAAAAGTTGATGATTTGATCTTTGAAAACATTGATTGTTGTAAAGCGGCTTTTCCAGATTATGTCTTTGTAGGTTAATGCATCAACAACCTCTACGCTTGTTGGTTCTACCATGTAGGGGATGTTTTTTTCAATTTTTGTTGCCGTGATTTCAAAATTGCCGTTTCTTACCATTTGCAAAACCAGCCCGAGGTTTTGCCCCAGTATCGTTGGTGCGCCTTTCACTTTCAAATCATCGGTATACCACAATTCTATAGTATTGGAATTGACAATGGTTTTGGCTTTTTTGCATTTATAGCCTAAGATTTTTTTAGTATCTGGGAGCAATTCGAAAGTTTGTTTTGCCAATGAAACGGTGTCTCTGGTTGCTATGACCCGATATATACTAAGGGCAGCCGATTGAATGAAACTATTGTCTCTGTGATCTATCCGTGTATATTCATTTGGGGCGAATCCCTTTCTATTGACGCTGCTTTGATTTGTTATTATTGTGACTTCGTCAAGTGTGTAAACCAATATTGGGTCTTGCCCTTCAACCAGGGTTCCGTTTGAGCTCTTGAGATAAGTAATTCTGTAGTCTTGTGAATAGGAGTTCACTGAACCTAATAAAAAAACAATAAAAAGTAATTTTTTCATTACAAAAAGGTTAAATATAAAAGTAATTTTCTTACTTTAGATGAAAATTAAGAATCGTGAAAGAGGATTTTCTTCATTATGTATGGCAATATAAGAAGTTTGATTTTTCAAACCTAACAACTACTGCAGGAGAATTGGTCACCATAAATAATTCTGGGAATTATCTACAGCAAACCGGACCTGATTTTTTTAATGCTCAGCTTGTCATTGGCAAACAGAAGTGGGCAGGCAATGTTGAAATCCATAAAAAATCTTCTGATTGGTATTTGCATCATCATGAGAAAGACGCTAATTATAATAATGTAATTCTTCATGTGGTTTGGGAAAACGATGCGCCGGTTTTTAGAAAAGACAATTCTGAAATTCCAACATTAGAACTTAAAAAGTTTGTGCCAAAAGCTATTATTGACAATTACAAATCATTGAGCTTACCAAAATCATGGATTTATTGTGAAAATCAAATTAAGGATATCAGCGATTTTGTTTTGCAGAATTGGAAGGAGCGGTTGTTTTTTGAAAGGTTGGAAAGAAAATCAATTCCGATTGAAAAGTTTTTATCACATACCGAAAATGATTGGGAAGCAGCTTTATTCTGTATGCTTGCCAAGAATTTTGGATTGAATACGAATGGAGAAACTTTTTTTAAGATTGCTAAATCAATTCCGTTTGCGGTTATTCGCAAAGAGTGTTTTGAAATCAAAAATTTAGAAGCATTGTTTTTTGGAATGGCAGATTTATTTCCAATAGATGCTCAGGATTCGTATGTGAAAGATTTAAAAAACCGATTTGATTATCTTTCTCAAAAGCATCAACTGAAAAAAGCAATTATTGAACCTGTTCAGTTTTTCAAACATCGCCCGGATAATTTCCCAACGATTCGACTGGTGCAATTGGCAATGCTATACCACAGGTATCAAAATTTATTTTCAAAAATAATTGTTGCAAAAAGGGCTGATGAGTTATATCAATTATTTGATGTGTCGGTTTCGGGTTATTGGGAAACTCATTATCAATTTGATAAGGAAAGTCCAAAGAAGAGAAAGCTATTTTCAAAATCATTCATCGATTTGCTAATCATTAATACAATCGTTCCTTTTCAGTTTGCATATGCCAAAAGCCAGGGGAAGGAAACCACGGAAACAATTTTAGAATTGATGCATTCCATAAAGCCCGAAAAGAATATAGTTATTGATAAATTTTACCAATTTGGAATTAAAGCCAGAAACGCATTTGAAACCCAGTCTTTACTGCAATTAAAAAATGAATATTGCAATTGCAGTAAATGTTTGCAGTGCGCTATTGGAATTGAACTTTTAAAAAGCTAATTTTAAATTTTAAAATCAAACACAAATGTCGTTCGTTATCCAGCTAAAATACTTCTTCGAAAAGCATGGTTTTCATGTTTCTTCCCGATTGGCGGACAAGCTGGGAATGCGCGCTTCAAATGTCCGTCTGTTTTTTATCTACATCACTTTTGTGACGGCAGGTTTGTGGTTTGGCGTTTATTTGACCTTGGCTTTTTGGATTCGGTTAAAGGATTTGATTCGGGGAAAAAGAACGTCAGTTTTTGATTTATAAATTTTGGAAACAAACAATTCAATTATAAAATCTGTTTTAAATTATTCGAAAAGCCAGCGAATCGGAATCATTTTGTTTTTCCTGATGGTTCTTTTGGCTCAGGGGTTTTATTATTTTTTTGATTTTCAATCGTTAGATTCAAATGATAACGAAAAATCAAAATGGCTGGCCAATCAAAGCATAATTGACAGCTTAAAACTTGACGTTAAAAACTTTAAACAAACGATTTATCCTTTCAATCCAAATTTCATTACCGATTTTAAAGGATACAAACTCGGAATGTCTGTTGAAGAAATCGACCGATTATTAGCTTACAGAAAACAAAACAAATTTGTGAATTCGGCTGCCGAATTTCAGGCTGTGACGAAAGTTTCCGATTCTTTACTTAAAGCAATTTCACCCTATTTTAAATTCCCGGATTGGGTAAATAATAAGAAAGGAAACGTTCAGCAGTTTGTAAAAAGTGATTTTCCAAAACCAGAAAAGGTCACTCTTCTCGACATTAATCAAGCAACAAAAGAAGATTTAATGAAAGTAAATGGCATCGGCGATAAGATTTCAGAAAGGATTCTGGAGCAAAAGCAAAAACTGGGAGCTTTTGTTTCGATGGAACAAATGGAAGACATTTGGGGTTTATCTCCCGAAGTTATTGAAAAGCTGAATGCTTCTTTTTCGGTTAAATCAGTTTTCAATATCAGAAAAATCAATATTAATAATGCGTCGGTTAAGGAGTTATCACAGTTTCCTTTTTTTCGATATCAATTGGCAAAAGATATTGTGATTTATCGAACAATGAATGGCGATATACGGGTTGAGGATTTGCCAAAAATTAAAGGATTTCCCGTTGATAAAATCAAAATAATTGCTTTATATTTGGAATTCTAAAAGAAGAATAAATGAATTCTATGTATTTCACAGAGGAACATGAAATGTTTCGAAGGAGTTTGAGGGATTTCTTGAAAGCAGAGGTTGTTCCGCATATTGAAAAATGGGAAAAGACCGGAACAATCGATCGTTTTATCTGGAAGAAGTTTGGTGAGATGGGTTTTTTCGGGATTGCTTATCCTGAAGCCTATGGCGGAATGGATTTGGATTTATTTTACACCGTAGTATTCTTAGAGGAACTTCAAAAAGTAAAATCTTCAGGTTTTGCTGCAGCTATGTGGGCGCATACTTACTTGGCAATGACACATTTAAACGCAGAAGGTGATGAAAGAATCAAACAGGAATATCTTAAAGCAAGTATTTTAGGAGATAAGATAGGAGCGTTGTGTATTACGGAACCTTTTGGCGGAAGTGATGTTGCGGGAATGCGAACCACAGCTGTGAGAAAAGGTGATAAATATGTAATCAATGGTTCCAAAACATTTATCACAAACGGAGTGTATGCAGACTATTATATTGTGGCTGCCAAAACGAGTCCGGATCTTGGAAATAAAGGAATCAGCATGTTTTTGATGGATACCGGTTTAAAAGGCATTACCGCCACTAAGCTGGATAAATTAGGATGGAGAGCTTCAGATACAGCTGAAATCTCTTTTGATAATGTAGAAATCTCGGTAGAAAACCTAATGGGTGAAGAAGGAAAAGGTTTTCCTTATATCATGCAGCACTTTGCTTTAGAGCGATTGATTATGGCAATCAATGCACATGCAAGGGCTGAATATGCTATTGATTATACGATTGATTATATGTCACAGCGGCAGGCATTCGGTACAACGATAGATAAATTCCAGGCATTGAGGCATGCCATGGTTGACCATGCTACCGATGTTGAGCATTGCAAAATCTTTAACTATGCGGCAGTGGCTCGACTTGACAAAGGAGAGTATGTCGTTAAGGAAGCAACGATGGCCAAATTAAAATC
>DBIH01000125.1 GCA_002296885.1 Flavobacterium sp. UBA807
ATTTCAAAACATCTGAAACAAAAACCACAGCAATTTATTGATCAATATTTGCGTATTGATGAAGATAAGGATTATGTATTGCAAAGCGTTCCGTGTACATTCTTAGACAACGAGAACTATTGCATGATTTATGATGTGCGCCCAAAGGCGTGTCGCGAATTTCCGCATACCGACCGCAAGAAGTTCCAGCAGATTTCCGATCTTACACTCAAGAACGTGGCGATTTGTCCAGCCGCCTATAATATTGTAGAAGAAATGAAAAAGAAGTTGCCTTTGTAATAATTTTTTGTAAATTAGTAAACTAAAACTTCTATACTCATGAAAAAAATTGCCTTATTCAGTTTATTGTTTTTATCTCAATTTTCACAAGCTGGTACTTGGATGACTTCATTTGATGAAGCCAAAAAAATGGCATTAGCAACCAACAAATTCATTCTTGTAGATTTTTGGGCAACCTGGTGTGGTCCATGTAAACAAATGGATATGGATTCCTGGAACAATATGGAAGTAAATCAAGTTTTAGATAACTATATTCAGGTTAAAGTTGATATTGATAACAATAAGGATATTGCCAATAAATACGGGATACAACTCATTCCGAATATGTATATTATGGATGCTAATGGCAAAGTGGTTTATAGTTTTGAAGGATATCATGATGCAAATGCGCTCAAAAGAGAGTTAATAAAGTTTGCTTATTCAACATCGTTTTTGTCAAATGATTTGATAAATTATTCCAAAATGAAAAATTATTCGACTTCAACAAGAGTGTATATGAAGTATTTAGATTATTCGCTTTTAGTTGATTCAGAAGAAGCTAAAAATAAATTAATTAACCTAAGTGTTGATTATTTAAATGACGCAAAAAAAGACCTTTCTAAAAAAGATGAAAGTTATGATGAGAAAAAGCAAAAGCTTGATTTGCTGATTTTGTTTGAACTTGCCTATGAAAAGAAATATGAAAAGGTTTCTAAAAAGATATCAGAGATGAAAGAAAGCGATATACTCGAGAATAACAAAAACTACTACTACTTCTTAAAGTATGTTACTGCCAAAGCTTTGAATTCTGATGATTTTGCAGCGATAGAAAGCAAATCAAAAGAAATTGACGGCTTCGATTTTTATATTGATAAAGCCAATCACATTCTGGCGAAAGCTGATTAATATTTAGTAAATCAAATATTTTTTACGCATTACCTTAAAATCATTCAGGCCTTTTTCCCAGGACTTTCTAATGTCCGCTTCCGATGTCCCAGCTTCAATCTGTTGCTGCAGTTTTTTGGTACCGGCTAACTTGGTAAAGAATGGTGTAAAAAACTTCGATTTATCAGTAGTTTCATTATAAGCTTTAATCAGCCATTTCAACTCCAATTGATGCACCTTTGGCGCATTGCTCAAATCTTCACCATAACATAATTTTCCTTTAAGAGGTGGTTCTTTTGCTCCTTCGTTGGGCATCGGTGTAAAACTAAATCCGGAGTTGGGTAAATCGGGAGAGCCATAAATCTGAAATTGTTTGTTTGTTCCGCGGCCCAAGCTAACGTTAGTCCCTTCAAAAAAACAAAGGCTGGCATACAAATTAATCGCCTGGTCATTCGGTAGATTTGGTGAAGGTTTCACTGGCAAACTATAAAACATCTCCCGCTTGTAATTCAGGCACGGAACCACAGTTAGTTTGCATTGAATTCCATTCTTCAGCCATTTCTCTCCGTTTATCATTTGGCCATATTCGCCAATAGTCATTCCGTGAAGCGTCGGAATTGTATGCATACCAATAAAGCTCGAGAATTCTTTTTCAAGGATTGGACCGTCAACAATGCTTCCGTTCGGGTTTGGTCTGTCTAAAATAATAAGCTGGATGTTGTTTTCGGCACAGGCCTCCATAACATAATGAAGCGAAGAAATATAGGTATAAAAACGAGCACCTACATCCTGAAGGTCAAAAACCAAAACATCAATTCCGGCCAATTGCTCCGGTTTCGGTTTTTTATTGTCGCCATAAAGTGAGATTATTGGCAAACCGGTTTTGCTGTCTTTTCCATCTACGACGTGTTCACCGGCATCGGCCGTTCCGCGAAAGCCGTGTTCGGGGGCGAAGATTTTTTGAAGATTTATTTTTTGATCCAAAAGGAAATCGACAATTGAAATATAATGTTCAGCTCCTTCGTATTCGCCAACATATTCTCCTTTGTCGTTTTTGATGCCACCTGTATTTCCTGCAACTTTTATTATTCCGGTTTGATTAGTCACAATCCCAACTTTCTTTCCTTTCAATAACGGAAGATAAGTATCAAAATTGTCAGCACCTGTTTTTATTTCAGGAGTTGCATTCTCAACCACATCTTCTTTGCTCTTTGCTCTTTGCTCTTTCATCTGTGAAGCACCACACGAAAGCATTAGCAAAACCGAGAATAAAACTGTATTTTTGAAAACCAATTTTGAAATCATACCATTGAAATTAGAATATTTTATAGCGAAACGACTTATTGCTGCTAAAGACCATAAAAGTAGTATTTCTGCGCCAATAATAAAAATTGCAATCACTGCCATTGCCTTGGGAATGATTATGATGATTGTATCTATTGCCACAGGCATTGGGCTTCAGCAAAAAATACGCCAGAAAGTTTCCGCATTCAACGGGCATATTATCATTTCAGGTTACAACGATAACAATTCCGATGTCAGCACCGATCCAATCTCCATTCACCAAAACTTTTATCCCAAATTCAAAACGGTTGATGGCATAAACCATGTTCAGGCAGTGGCGAGCAAAGCCGGAATCATCAGAACCCAATCGGCTTTTGAAGGAATTATTTTCAAAGGTGTAGGCAAAGATTACCAAACTGATAATCTGAAAGAATATTTGATTGAAGGCAGGCTGCCCAATTTCAAATCCAACCTGAACGAAGAAGTACTGATTTCGCAATACCTGTGCAACCGACTGGGATTAAAACTCGGAGATAAATTCGTGACCTATTTCATGAAGGAAAACAGCGAAGGCTACAACCTGCGCAATTTTAAAATAGTCGGAATTTACAATTCGGGGTTTCAGGAATTCGACGCCAGTTATGTCATTGGCGATATCCGCCATATACAGCGGATCAATAAATGGCGCCCCGACCAAATAGGTTCTTTCGAAGTTTTTTTAGATGACTTTACCCAAATAGAAAGCAAAGGGCAACAAGTCTATCAGGAAACTTCCTCAACGCTCGATTCACAAACCATAGTCGAAAAATACAGCTACATCTTCGAATGGCTCAAACTCTTCGATTTTAATATCATTGTCATTCTAATCGTCATGATTGCGGTCTCAACGATTAATATGGTGGTGGCGCTTTTAGTGCTCATTCTCGAAAGAACCCAAATGATAGGAATTCTGAAATCTCTTGGGGCCAACAATTGGTCTGTCCGAAAAGTGTTTCTGTACAACGCCTTTTATCTAATCGTGCGCGGATTGTTCTGGTGGAATCTAATCGGAATCGGATTGCTACTGCTTCAAAAGTATTTCGGAATCATTAAACTCAACCCCGAAAGTTATTACGTAAACGTAGCGCCGGTCGATATCAATCTTTGGTATATTTTGCTGCTCAACATAGGAACAGTTGTAATCTGCCTTTTGGTTTTACTCATCCCGTCCTACATCATTACTAAAATCACACCTTCCAAATCTATTCGCTTTGAGTAATTAAGAGCACGGCAGGTATCTTTTTCAGGATGCTTGCTCCCGCTATCCGCGCTACAAGGTAGCCGGCTCCTATCGGGGCTATGTGGCGCGTTTGGTCAGGGTCAAGGTAAATTCAAAGCCTAAACTTCAAGTTATCAGTGGATTAAAAAAAGAATAAAAAAAGGGATAAAAAGATTTGGATTGAAAACAATAGAGTTCTTATATTTGCACCCCGCAAGAGAGGGAGCGTTCATTAAAAAACTGTAAAAACAAGGGATTTAAAATAAATTCAAAAATAATTTTAAAAACGCTTGTTAGTTAAAAAAGAAGTTTTACTTTTGCACCCGCTAACTGAAAGTCACCGAACACCGCTAACTAAAAATAGTACTGTGAGGTAATCGAAAGAGCGGCGAAAAAGAATATAGAAAACGTTCATAGACATATTGGATTGACAGCCGTCTTGTTTGATAAACAAGACACAAAAAAAGAGAGTAAGAGAATCGAGAGATTTGAAAAGAACCTAGCCTTTGTCTAAACAA
>DBIH01000176.1 GCA_002296885.1 Flavobacterium sp. UBA807
ATTTTCTTGTTATCAACTCCAAGACAAATAATTGCTTTTACTTTTTCGCGCACCAACGACATGATTTCGCTGTAATCATTTCCTTTATCGACACCTCCGACAATCCAGATTGTTGGAACAGTCATACTGTCTAAAGCAAAAAAAGTCGCGTTCACATTCGTAGCTTTGCTGTCATTGATGTATTGAACATTTTGAATTTTAAGCACTTTTTCCAAACGATGTTCAACACCCTGGAAGTTTGACAGGCTATCGCGGATAGTGTCTTTCCTGATTTTCATCAGTTGCGCTACAGCTGTAGCTGCCATAGCGTTTTTCATGTTGTGCTTACCTTCCAGAGAAACTTCTCCGGTTTTCATTTCAAATTCTTCTTCGTTGATAATGATGCTCATAGTATCGTCTTTTATAAATGCTCCTTTTTCAAGTATTTGTGTCAATGAAAAAGGAACTAATTGTGCTCTTGTTTTGTTTTTTTTGAACCACCCTGAGATCGCATCGTCATCTGCGTCATAAATGAGAAAATCCTTCTCGGTTTGGTTCATGGTTATTCTAAATTTTGATGCGATATAATTGTCATAGTTATATTCGTATCGGTCCAGATGATCCGGGCTTATGTTTGTTATTATGGCGATGTCCGGTCTGTACTTTATGATTCCGTCTAATTGAAAGCTACTCAGCTCCAGCACATAGTAATCATAATTTTCTTCGGCAACCTGCCAGGCAAAACTCTTTCCGATGTTTCCTCCCAATCCTACATTCAGCCCACCTTGTTTCAGCAAGTGATAGGTTAACATCGTTGTAGTTGTTTTCCCATTACTTCCTGTGATTCCAATGGTTTTTGCATTGGTATACTGAACTGCGAATTCAATTTCAGAAATCACCGGAATTCCTTTTTCTATTAGCTTTTTTACGATGGGTACTTTTTCCGGAATTCCCGGACTTTTCATCACCACATCAGCATTCAGTATTAGGCTTTCGGTATGGGTTTCATCTTCCCATTTAATCTCATATTGTTTAAGAACTTCTCTGTATTTATCTTTAATTTCCCCAAAGTCAGAAACAAAAACATCATATCCCTGTTGCTGTCCCAAAATGGCTGTTCCAACGCCACTTTCACCTCCACCAAGTATTACCAATCGTTTCATTATCTCAATTTTAATGTGACAATAGAAACTATGGCCAGCAGAATCGCTACAATCCAGAAACGGGTAACAATTTTACTCTCGTGATATCCTTTCTTTTGGTAGTGATGGTGTAGCGGCGACATCAGGAAAATCCGTCTTCCTTCGCCAAATCGCTTTTTGGTGTATTTGAAATAAGAAACCTGCATTACCACTGATAAATTCTCAGCAAAAAAGATGGCGCACAATACTGGAAGTAACATTTCCTTTCTAACCGAAATTGCCAAAACAGCTATGATTCCACCGATGGTCAAACTCCCCGTATCACCCATGAATACTGATGCCGGATAAGAATTGTACCAAAGAAATCCGATTAATGCACCAACGAAAGCCGAAATGAAAACCGTCATTTCTCCCGAGTTTGGGATGTACATAATATTCAAATAGCTCGACAACACCAGGTTACCCGAAACGAAGGCAAAAATTCCGAGTGCGAGCACTGATATTGCTGAAGTTCCGGCTGCTAAACCGTCGATTCCATCCGTTAGGTTTGCTCCGTTTGAAACAGCTGTTATGATGAAAATTACAATTGGAATAAATACCAACCACGCCCAGTTTTCATAGCCATCACCTGTCCATTCGATGATTTTGGCATAATCCAATTCGTTGTTTTTGGTAAAAGGAATGGTAGTCACTGTTGATTTAATTTCAGATGGTGCCTGAGAAACTACAGTTTCAGTCTGATTAAAATTTATTGGGGTTTTAGATCTTTCTCTTACAGTTACATTCGGATTGAAATACAATACCGAGCCCACGATTAATCCTAATCCTACCTGACCAATTACTTTGAAAATTCCTTTTAATCCCTGTTTGTCTTTTTTGAAAATTTTGATGTAATCATCAATGAATCCGATAGTTCCCATCCAAAGCGTTGTTACCACCAAAAGGATGATGTAGATATTATTCAGTTTGGTTAACAGTAAAACCGGAATCAACGTAGCAATGATGATAATCAATCCTCCCATTGTAGGCGTTCCCGCTTTTTCGTTTTGTCCCTCTAAACCTAATTCACGTACAGTTTCTCCCACCTGTTGATTTCTCAGGAAAGTGATGATTTTCTTTCCGTAAATAGTTGAAATCATGAGCGAAAGAATCAATGCTAAAGCCGAACGGAATGTGATATACTGGAAAACTCCTGCTCCGGGAACATCCATTGTTTTGTCGAGGTATTCAAATAAATAATATAACATAATCGGCTATTTATTGAGTTGTTCTAAAATTTCTTTCACAATCTGCATATCATCAAAATCGTGGCGGACACCATTGATTTCCTGATAGGTTTCGTGGCCTTTTCCTGCAATCAGGATGATATCATTTGGGCTTGCCAATTGACACGCTGTTTTTATTGCCTGCTTTCTGTCGACAATAGACAAAGTCTTTCTTTGATTTTGTGGTTCCACACCCGCTTCCATATCGGCAATGATATCAATCGGATCTTCAGTCCTTGGATTGTCTGAAGTAATGATCACCTGATTGCTCATTGTAGTGGCAATATTTGCCATGACTGGTCTTTTAGTTTTATCGCGGTCACCACCACAACCTACCACCGTGATTAATTTTTCATTATTGGTGCGGATGTCGTTGATGGTTTTCAATACATTTTCCAAAGCATCAGGCGTGTGGGCATAATCCACAATCGCGGTGATTTGTGTATTGGAAACAATGAACTGGAAACGACCGGAAACACTTTCGAGTTCAGACAATAACCGTAGAGCTTCTAATTTGTCTAAGCCTAATTCGACTGCTGCTCCATAAATTGCCAATAAATTATAGGCATTGAAAGTTCCGATTAGCCGAACCCAAACTTCACTTTCATTAATCTTCAACAGCAAACCTGACAATTGGTTTTCCAGAATCTGTGCTTTATAATCGGCATACGATTTCAGAGCATACGTCAATTTTCGGGCAGAAGTATTCTGAATCATCACCAAGCCATTTTTGTCGTCGATGTTGGTCAAGGCAAAAGCCGTTTTTGGTAAATGATCAAAAAATGATTTTTTCACATCGCGGTATTCAGCGAAAGTTGGATGATAATCTAAATGGTCGTGCGACAAATTGGTAAAAACGCCACCTTCGAAATGCAGGGCATCAGTACGCTTTTGATGGATTCCGTGTGAGCTTACTTCCATAAAGCAGTATTCAACACCCGCTTCAAACATTTCTGCCAGATAATAATTGATGGTCAATGAATCCGGAGTTGTGTGCGTCGCTTTGTATTCGGTATCATCAACCATGATTTTTACGGTAGATAGCAATCCAACTTTATAACCGGCTTTTTGGAATAATTGATATAATAATGAAGCGATAGTTGTTTTACCATTCGTTCCGGTAATTCCAACCAATTTTATATGTTGCGAAGGATTCCCATAGTAATTTGCAGCTAAAAATGCTAAAGCCGAATTGGTATCTCGCACTTGTATGTAGGTTACTCCTGTTACAATAATATCCGGCAAAGTATCACAAACAATTGCCACCGCTCCAAGGTTTATGGCTTTTTCAATAAAGTCATGACCATTGGAAACGGTTCCGCGGATAGCCACAAAAACATCATTCTCCTGAACTTTTCTGGAATCGAATTCGATTTTATTAATCGTCATTTCCGTCGAACCTTTCACTGCTTCGATGGAGACTTTATATAATATGTCTTTTAAAATAATCACGATAATTCGAGTATGATTGTTTTGTTTTTATCCAATGCTTCTCCGGCAGGAATCGATTGTTTTTTTACTTTCCCAACTCCAATAACTTTTACTTTCAGTTTTAAATTTTCCAAAAGAGCTACGGCGTCCATTCCGCTCATGCCTTTCATATTTGGAATCGTTTTAATTCCGGATTGGAGTTTGGCATAATAATCTGCGTAAGCGTTGTCTTGTTTTTTTACTTTTCGGTTGATATTCCTAACAACATTTGTAGAAGGAGAATCAGTGAAAATCTTTTGTGCAATTCTTTTAAAAACAGGACCGGCTACATCGGCACCATAATAATTATTGCCCGAAGTATTTGGTTTATGAACGACAACAATGCAGGAATATTTAGGGCTTTCGGCAGGAAAGAATCCGACGAAAGAAGAGATATAATGTTTATCCGCTCCACCATTAGTCGCATAGCCTGCCTGTGCGGTTCCGGTTTTACCAGCCATTGAAAAATCTTTGGAATACAGTTTTGAAGCGGTTCCTCTTTTAACCACATTCTGCATTACTGCTTTCAACTTTTTAATGGTTTCATCAGAACAAATTTTTGGATTGATAACTTCCTTGTTGTATGTTTTGATGGTTTTATTCCATTCTTTTATTTCTGAAACAAATTGCGGTTTTACCATTTCTCCGTTATTGGCAATGGCATTATATAAAGTCAATGTCTGCAAAGGAGTAACTGCTACGCCATATCCGAATGCCATCCACGGAAGTGTCGTTGCGTACCAGTTTTTTGCTCCGGGTTGCGGAATAGTTGGTTTACCTTCACCCTGAAACGGCAGTCCTAAAGGTTCGTTCAATCCCATTCTGTCGATGTGGTCAACAAATTCCTTCGGATTATTTCTATAGTTTTCATAAACAGCCTGAACCATTACCGTATTGGAAGAAACTTCAAAACCACGAGCCAATGAAATTCTGCCGTATCCACCTTCATGCGAATCACGTACTTTTTTACCATAATATTCAACGATTCCTCCATGACTGTCGTATACTTTGCTGGTATCAATTTTATGATCATCCAGCAACGCAATCATGTCAACTAATTTGAAAGTCGAGCCTGGCTCATGAGCTTCGGCTATGGCGTAATTAGTCGTTTCGAAATAAGTTGAGTCAGCCGGGTTTAGTTTTCCTAAGTTTGAAATTGCCTTGATTTTTCCGGTTTTGGTTTCCATCACAACTACGCAGCCATGTTCCGCATTATAATCTTTAAGTTGTTTCAGCAATGCATGGTGTGCAATATCCTGAATGTAAACATCGATTGTAGAGATTACATCATAGCCATCCTGAGGATCAACCTCATTTACATCGCGGATTGGTTTCCATTGACCTTTGGCTATTTTTTGTTTCAGAACTTTGCCGTCTTTTCCGTTTAAGTATTTTCTGAATGACCATTCAATTCCTTTTCCAACACGGATTCCGTTTTCATCAATTCGGTCATAACCAATAGTCCTTTCGGCTATTTGCCCAATCGGATGCTTGCGAACCGTTTCCTGCTCTGTAATCATTCCGCCTTTGTTAGCCCCAAGATTGAAAAGAGGAAAGCTCTTCATTTTTATGTATTGCGTATAACTTAAGTCACGTGCAATCAATAAATACCTGTTTTTATTGTCCCGAGCCATTCTTAGTTGGGTGTAATAAAAAGAACTTGGCTTACCCAGCATTTTTGACAATGAGTCAGCTAAAGGTTTCACATTTTTTTCAAAAGCGATTCCTTTAGGTGCAATTGCATCGAATCGTATATTATAATTTGGAATGGATGTCGCTAACAAACTTCCATCGGCTGAATAAATATTCCCTTTATTTGCAGGAATTACAAAGTTTCTGACAGTTCTTTCCTTAGCCAGCTTTCTATAATAATCACCTTCAACCCATTGAATTCTCGTTAGTTTGAAGGTAATTGCAATAGTCATCAGAAAGATGCTGAAGGCTACTAAATAAATTCGGTAAGAGATATGCTTATCTTCTACTGCCATAATTTTTGGAAGAAACTCTTTTCTTTTACTTTTTTAACTTTTATCTTTTGTGGCGGAACGGACGATGGAAAAATCTGTCTTTCTTTCATTTCTTCCGAAACTGTCGATTCCATTTTTAATTTCATTAATTCAGAACGTTTGTCTACAAATTCTGAGCGCAATTCTTTAACTTCATTTGTCAACTCAGTAATGCGGAAAACCTTTTGTTCAAATCGGTGTGTATTTGCAATCATTATAAGTGCCAACATGAACAGAAACACAATAAAACGCCAGTTTCTGGTAGCGTCCTCATTGACTAAAAATCGAGCTTTTAATATGCTGTAAACCCCTTTTCTCATTTCCTATTTCTTTTCGGCTACTCTTAGTTTTGCGCTTCTTGCTCTATTGTTTTCTTTTATTTCAGCATCGCTTGGAACGATTAATTTTTCAATGCTTTTGAATGGAACTGAAAAATTTCCGTAAAAATCCCGCTCCGGTTCTCCTTCAAACATTCCGTTTTTGATGAAGCGTTTTACCAATCTGTCTTCAAGCGAGTGATATGAAATCACACTTAAACGTCCGCCTGGCTTCAATATTTCAAGAGATTGTTCCAAAAACTCTTTTAAAACATCCATTTCCTGGTTTACTTCAATTCGTATCGCCTGATAGATTTGAGCCAGAATTTTATTTTTATGTTGATCTGGTAAAAACCTTGACAAAACCATTTTCAATTGATCCGTTGTATTGATGTCTTTTTTTTCTCTTGCTTCTACAATTGTTCTTGCAAGAGCCGGAGCTACCTTTAATTCTCCATAATCCAAAAACACTCTTTTTAAATTGGCTTCATCATATTCGTTTACCACTTTATAAGCATCCAACTCATTCTTTTTACTCATCCTCATATCCAATCCTGCATCAAACCGAGTAGAAAAACCTCTTTCTGGCACATCAAACTGATGTGATGAAACGCCCAAATCTGCCAAAATCCCATCAACACTTTTCACACCATGAAATCTCAAAAAACGCTTGATATATCTAAAGTTTTCAGGTATCAATACAAACCTTTCATCTTGCAATGCATTTGCCTGAGCATCTTCATCCTGATCAAAACCAAACAGTTTCCCATTTGGGCCCAGACGTTTCAAAATTTCTTTTGAATGCCCTCCGCCGCCAAAAGTCACATCCACATAAATGCCATCAGGTTTGATATTCAGTCCGTCTACAGTTTCCTTTAATAAAACTGGGTTATGATATTCCATTGTCGTCATCGTTTACACCCCCCATTACATCTTCGGCTAAATCTGCAAAATCAATATCATCGCCAGCTATAGCTTTTTCATATAAATCCTTATCCCAAACCTCTACTATATTAACCGCTGAAGACAATACAATGTCTTTAGATATTTTACTAAACGCCATTAAATCTTTTGGAATCAACAATCTTCCTTGGTCGTCGACCTCAACCACTTTTACACCAGCAGTAAAGCGACGAATGAAATCATTGTTCTTTTTAACAAAACGATTGAGTTTGTTTATTTTTTGCATCATCTGGTTCCACTCCGTCATTGGATATAATTCCAAACAAGGCTGAAAAACAGAACGCTTCAGGACAAAGCCATCCTGAAGGGAAGCTGAAAGCTGCTTTTTTAGTGCCGAAGGAATCATCAATCTTCCTTTGGCGTCAACTTTACATTCGTATGTCCCGATTATGCTGTTCAATTGGTTTTCTTTTCGTTATGAGCAAAAATATAAAAATATTTACCACAATTTACCACAAAATACCACTTTGTTAATAAGTTTTACCACTTTACATTTATTTCTTATTAAAATTTGACAGCGTTTTTTCGGTCGCTTTTTTAACAAGCCATTAAGATTTCTTATTTTTAGAAGAAAACTTAAGAGAAAAAAATTGATTGAATTTGAATCCATTTTTGAGAAAATAACAGCAAAATACATTCTCAATTGTTGATAATTAATTGATTGACATCAGAGTAACTTACGCAGTAAATAATCCATTCATAAGTGGGTTTTTATCTATAAAATCATATATTTGTTGCAGAGGTAAAAGTTAAAAAACGCATGGAAGGAAAATTTAAAAAAGAAGGAAGATATTCTTATTTTGAAGCTGGTGAAGGCACGCCAATCGTAATTCTTCATGGATTAATGGGCGGATTGAGCAATTTTGCCGAAGTTTCAAATCATTTTTCATCCATAGGCTACAAAGTTGTCATTCCCGAATTGCCTCTATACACACAAAACATACTGAAAACCAACGTAAAAGCCTTTGCAAAATATGTAAAAGACTTTATCACTTTTAAAGGTTTTGACCGTGTTATCCTTTTGGGAAATTCCCTTGGTGGACACATCGCTTTATATCATGCAAAAGTTTATCCTGAGAAAGTAGCAGGGCTCGTCCTTACCGGAAGTTCAGGGCTTTACGAAAGTGCAATGGGCGACAGTTACCCAAAACGTGGCGACTATGAGTATATCAAGAAAAAGGCAGAAGCTGTTTTCTATGATCCTGCAATTGCGACCAAGGAAATTGTAGATGAGGTTTTTGCAGTAGTAAATGATAGGATAAAAGTTATCAAAACCCTTACGATTGCTAAAAGTGCTATTCGCCACAACATGGCTAAGGATTTGCCAAAAATGCATATGAAAACCTGCTTGATTTGGGGTAAAAATGACCAGGTAACTCCACCCGATGTTGCTGAAGAATTCCACAAACTGATGCCTAATTCCGAATTATACTGGATTGATAAATGTGGCCATGCCGCAATGATGGAACATCCTGCTGAATTTAACCGTCTGCTTGAAGAGTGGCTGAAAGAAGTTCATTTATAATCTAAAAGTCCGTTATGGACTTTTATTTTTAAAACAAATCATGAAAATAAATAGCGCCGAATTTATAATCAGCAATTCCGACGTTAGCAAATGTCCGCTTGAACGTATCCCGGAATATGCTTTTATTGGACGTTCCAATGTTGGAAAATCATCACTGATTAACATGCTGACCAATCATAAAAATTTGGCCAAAACTTCAGGAAAACCGGGAAAAACGCAATTAATAAATCATTTCAAAATCAATTCGAATTGGTTTTTGGTAGATTTACCGGGCTATGGCTATGCGCGTGTTTCCAAAAAAACAAAAGAAGTTTTTCAGAAATTCATCACCGATTATTTTGAAAAAAGGGAGCAGTTGGTTTGTGCTTTTGTTTTAATTGACGTTCGGTTGGAAGCACAGAAAATTGACTTGGAATTTATCAATTACCTTGGCGAAATTGAAGTGCCTTTCTGTATCATTTTTACTAAAGCAGACAAAATCAGTAAAACAAAAATTGATTCCAATATTGCAGCTTACCGCAAAGCACTTTTGGCAAACAACTGGGAAGAAATGCCACAATATTTTGTAACCTCATCGCTTGAAGCTACTGGTCGTGAGAAGCTTTTGGCATTTATTGATGGTGTAAACGAAGATGTTTTTAAAGACCTGAATCAGTTTTAAAGCTATTGCTTCAACTCCATTTTTTCGGCAAAATAATCGCAGAAATCTCTCATGGTATTCGACATTTTTTCGTCCTGCGTTGCACGCTGAAAAGTGTCAGACATCGCGACTAATGTTTGATGAAAAAACTTTTTCATTTCATCAACAGGCATGTCTTTTGTCCATAAATCGATGCGAAGCGTTTCCTGAACTTTACTGTCCCAAATGGAAAGCATCATGGCTTTGGCTTCTTCTTTTTGAACACCACCATCTTGTGCTGACCAGGTTAGTTTTTCAGGAATGCGGTTTTCGTCTAATTCAACAGCTATTTTTATTTCGGAAGTGATGTACTTACTCATCTGCTTTTTTGGGTTTGTATTTTGACTTTTCAAATAATTCTTTGGCATTCATCTTAAGCATGTCCTGCATCGAAACATCATTGTTTTCCATAAAGGAACGCACTATCTGCCATCCAATCCATTGCCCGACTCTTCCGGGTGATTCATTATCTATCTCAAGATAAAATTTGGAGAATGGTGCCAGATTTGTGAATCGGCTTGGTAATTTGGAATCGGTGCTGTACAATAGTTCTTTTTCTATAAAATAGCGCCAGATGTAACTTTCGTTTTCTTCGCACCATTTAATTTGCTCGGGAGTGTAGCCAATTTTTTCGGCGTTGGTATAGTCCGGAAGCATTTGGTCTTTCAAATACAATTGTTTCCCGTAATAAATCATTTGTTCAAGCAAAGTATGCTCGTTTCCGGGTGGAATTTTTGTTAGTGAAAAACTGGTCACTATGTCCGGCATCATCTGCCTTTCTTCGAAATTTTGTTTTAAATATGCCGGAAAAGTATAAAATTTACTGTCTTTGCCAATGTACAATTCCAGTGCAATAATGAGCTTATCATTAGCATAAATTGCTTTTGTATTATAATCCATATTACCGATTACCGTATAAATTTTGGGCATCACGGTTTGTGGATAGAAATATTTAAAATGCTTAAATAGATTTTCTATTTCGTCTGTTTGCTTATTAAAATCGGGATATTTTTTTTCTACAGCATTATACAAATCCCTCCAGTCCTTATTCTGCATTTTCTCAATCCAGACAGCATCCGGAGTTCCGTCCTGAGGAAAGAAAAAAGGATATTCCGCTTTTAATTTTGGCAAATCCTGTGGAGTACTCTCAAAAAAAGCTTTATCAAAACGGTCAACCTTCAGGGAAACCGGCGGAGCTTCTTCAATTGCCTTCTCGACTTTCGATTTTTTATCACAGGAAGCAAAAGCTAAAACAACCAAAAGTACGGCTACATATTTTCTCATATAAAAATTAATATCTAATAAATCAATTCAAAAACCCTTGATTTTTTACATTTGCAAATATACAGTTCCGTTTTAAAAAACTTTCATAACAAATGGCTAAAAAAAGCACAATTCAGGTAGAAAAAGTAAATCAACATATAGTAAATTGGTTAAAAGAATATGCGCAAAAAGCCAGAGTAAATGGATTTGTGATTGGAATTTCCGGCGGTGTAGATTCGGCTGTTACCTCAACACTCTGTGCTCAAACCGGTTTGACAACTTTATGTATTGAAATGCCTATCCATCAAGATAAAACCCAAGTTAGTCGTGGAAAAGAACATATCGATCAATTGAAAAAGCGTTTTCCAAATGTAAAAAACGATGTAGCTGATTTGACCTCTGTTTTTGAAACTTTCAAAACAGAAGTACCCAGTTCTGATAATGAACCTAAACTTAGTTTGTCGTTGGCCAATACAAGAGCCCGATTACGCATGACAACCCTATATTATTTTGCCGGAATTCACGGCTTGCTTGTAGCGGGAACTGGAAACAAGGTGGAGGATTTTGGTGTAGGATTTTACACCAAATATGGGGATGGCGGAGTTGACTTGAGTCCGATTGCTGATTTAATGAAAAGCGACGTATATGCACTTGGTGCTTATTTAGAAATTCCTACATCAATTCAGAAGGCTGCTCCAACCGATGGCTTGTTTGGAGATTCGAGAACCGACGAAGAGCAGCTTGGAGCTTCTTATGATGAGTTAGAATGGGCAATGCGTCAAGCTGAACTCAATAAAAAAGCTGAAAATTTTACCGGAAGAGAAAGGGAAGTATTTGAAATTTATAGTAAATTAAATACAATAAATCAGCATAAAATGAATCCAATTCCTGTTTGTTTAATTCCTTTGGACTACAAAAATTGTTAAAGTTTTAGGAATTTTTCAATATAATTTTCTTAACTTTACGATTGAATTTCTATTAATTTTTTATCAAATACCACAATTATGATAAATCTATGTGTCGCTGATAACTTTCCGGTAGTTCACTTTGGAATGAAGGCATACTTCAAGGATCACCCTGAAATAAATGTCGTTTCCAATGTAGGAAATTTTTTTATGGTTCCGGATGCATTAAGAAACAAAGAAATTGATGTTTTAATCATTGATTTAGAGCTTGAAGGTCTTAAGAGTATTTATGAAGTCAAATCAATCATCAAAAATTTTCCAAGAACCAAAGTTGTCGTTTTTAGCAGTTTGTCAGAACACATCTATGCGCCAAATGCTATAAAAGCAGGTTGCGCAGGTTATGTTCATAAGACATCAAAACTTGAAAATTTAGGTATTGCAATTGTCAAAGTACACCAAGGACAAACCATCCTAAATGACGAAATTAAGAAGAACTTAGCCCTAATTGCTAAGCAAAATAAATCCGAACGTTTGTATCGCAAACTTTCCAATAGGGAAATCGAGGTGCTTCGCTTCTTAAGTGACGGTAAAAAAAACAATGAGATTGCTAAAATTTTAGCACTTAACGAAAAAACTATCAGTACCTACAAACTTCGTCTTTTGACGAAACTCAATGTAACGAATCTGGTTGACCTCGTTAACAAAGCTAAAACTTTAGAAATCGTTTAAGAACTAAACCCCGTCTCGTTCCAAAAAAAAGAGACGGGTTTTTTTATAGATAAGTGGAACGGATCCTTCCTATTTTATTGGTTAGGTTTACCTTAAGCTTATTATAATCATTGATCGTCGCTTTTATTTCCTCCAGATCATTTTCTTCTTCATTATTATAACTACTCATCAAATCCATTATCAATTTATTAATTAAATATTCTCTTAGTGAAATAATGGTTTCAGAAACATATTGACTTACATTTTGATTTTTGGTTTTTACATAAATATGCTTGGTTTCCCAATTGTGAAGCAATTCTTTTTCTTCATTCATCAAAATATCAGTAACAACCTGCGAATGTTCGGGTGAGAGTTGCATTAGATATTGCTCAAGATTGAATTCTTCATTTTGATTATAATAATTAATTAAATCGTTGTAGATTTCCTTGAATAAAGTATTTGCAAGCTCAACTTCATCTTCCTGTAGACTCAAAAAAATACGCTGATGAACTTTAGATGTATTCGTTTCCTTCTCTTCAATCATTTCACCTTCTTCATTTGCCTTTAAAATAAAATCTTCAAAGTCAGCTTCCTGAGAACCATAAAGTAAAAGCATTTCGATAATCTTTCGTTCTAATTCGTAAACGATATTGACTTTTTCCTGCGAAGATTGAGGTTCGGTTTTGACAACTTCTAAAGCCTTATATTCCTGCTTTAGTTTTTTTCCTGCCTCTGAAATGTCTTTCTGAACCAATTGCGCCAATGTGTTCAACAAAACCTGTTCGGAAATATCCATAATTCTGGCGGTTTCCTGAATATAAATTTCGCGCTTGATTCGGTCAGGAATTTTAGAAATACTGACAACCATATCGCGAATCAAATCTGCTTTCTTGATTGGGTCGTTTTGCGCTTCGTCCATCAGAAGCGATGCTTTGAACTGAATGAAATCCTTAGCGTTGTTCTCCAAATAAGAAACCAAATCTTCATACGAGTTCTTTCTGGCAAAACTATCCGGGTCATCACCATCTGGGAATGTGCAGACTTTGACATTCATTCCTTCTTCGAGAATTAAATCAATTCCGCGAACAGATGCCCGTAGTCCCGCAGCATCTCCGTCAAAAAGAACAGTTATATTTTTGGTCAGTCTATTGATTAAACGAATCTGATCTGGTGTCAAAGCCGTTCCCGAAGAAGCCACAACATTTTCAACTCCGGCCTGATGCAGCTGAATCACATCGGTATAACCTTCAACCAAATAACAATTGTTTTGCTTGGCTATAGCCTGCTTGGCATGGAAAATTCCGTACAGAACTTTACTCTTGTGATAGATATCGCTTTCGGGTGAATTGAGATACTTTGCTGCTTTCTTATCATTTGTCAAAATTCTTCCGCCAAAACCTAAGTTCCGGCCGGACAAACTCTGAATCGGAAACATAACTCTTCCTTTGAAACGGTCAAAATGCTTTCCATCTTCACGCAGAATTGTAAGGCCTGTTTTTTCAAGGAATTCTAATTGATAACCTTTTGACAATGCTTCCTTGGTAAAAGCATCCCAGGTTTCGGGGGAATATCCCAAGCCAAATTTGGCAATCGTCTCATTGGTAAATCTTCTTTCCTTGAAATAGGACAATCCTATGGCCTTTCCTTCTTCTGTATTTAAAAGTGTGTCGCTGAAATAATTTTTTGCAAATTCCGAAACGAGATACAAACTTTCCTTTTCATTGGCTTCCGCTTTATCTTCCTGAGACTGCTCAGTTTCTTCAATTTCAATATTGTACTTTTTGGCTAAAAAGCGTATTGCTTCCGGGTAAGTGAAATGTTCGTGTTCCATAAGGAAAGTCACAACACTTCCGCCTTTTCCAGAACTGAAATCTTTCCAAATCTGTTTTACTGGAGAAACCATAAACGAAGGTGACCGTTCATCAGAAAACGGGCTCAGTCCTTTGTAATTGCTTCCGGCACGTTTGAGTTGAACGAAGTCGCCTATGACTTCTTCCACCCGTGCGGTTTCAAAAACTTTATCAATGGTTTCGCGACTGATCAAAATAAATTGAAAGATTTAAAAATTGAAAGACGGTAAAAATACATAAAAATAAAAAAAGATGCTCCTTGTAGAAACATCTTTTTCGAAGTATAAATAACCTAAACAACACTTCGGCTTCGCTCAGTGTGACAAATATGAAATTCTAATTATTTTCTTTAATTGAAGTCAAAACGCACACCAAGTGAAATGTTGTTTTGTTTAATTGCATTGTCTTTAAACAATGGATTCAAATCATATTTCAGATACAAACTGGTTTCTTTATAACCAATGTAAGTGCTTACTCCATAGATAAAATCATTAGTATTAAAACCTCCTTTTTCTTTTACGGTCACATCATGGTCTCCTTCATCAAATTTTAAAATCTGTTTTGATTTCACTCTGAAACCTGCATAGCCTCCAATTCCGAAACGAACACTTTCATGAGTTCTGAAAAGCTTTTTCCCATCAGCATTTGTTTTTGGTTTGGTGAAATCAAATTCTAAATGAACAGGCACAGTCACATATACATTTCTGAAACGCGAATCATGAAGATTCACAGAACTGGTTTCCAAATCAGTCTGATTTCCATTAGCAACAAACAAACGATTATCGGTTGGGCGAAGGTTGTTATACATTACAGAAACACCATATTTTAAATGCAGTAAATTGTCATTTTTAAATAGTCTTGTATTGTTTGTGAATCCCCATTCGTAAAAGTGTGAACCCCAATATCTGAAATCAGAATTTGCTACTGCCCCATCCGTAACCAAGTTGTTAGCACCTAAAGCAAAAACAAATTGTGATGTAGTTCTGCTTTCACCTCTACTTTTTCTGATAGAATCTTGTTTAGTCGTATTTTTAAAACGTATAGTCCAATAATCATATTTGTCTTTGATCTTTCCGTCGACTTTTTGTTTTATCAGGTCTTTCAATTCGTCCTGAGCTGCACCTACTCTGGTTTCGATGTTTTTAGAACGGGTTTCTGCCAATTGCATTTTCTTTTCATCGGCTTGTGCTTTTGTAATAGTTCCGGCGTCCAATTCTTTGTTTACAGCTTCTAATTCTGTTTTCAAAGCTGCCTTTTCCTCTTTGGTTATGGCATCTATTTTATTTGAAATAAGCAGCACTCTGTCTTCAAATGAAGTTTGTTGTGTCTGATCGACTTTTTTGCTCGAGTCCTGTGCTGAAATTCGGCTTGCTACAAGGCAGGCTGCTACTGCTAAATAAAGGGTAAAATTTTTCATGATGTTTGATTTAAATTTGATTAATGATTATTCGTTATTCCTATTGGCCAAAGCCACTTTAACTTCTTTATAATTTTTAGATATTTTATTGATTACTTTTTCACGGAAAGTTTGTTCTAATTCGCCATCAACCTGCGAAAGCAAACTTTTAGCATCAATTTTTACTGATGATTTTTGGTTAGCAGATTGTTTTGCCGTTTTGTCTAAATCGGCTAACAAACTTTCATCTGACGCTGACTTAACAGGCTGAGTGACTTCTTTGGGTGTGATAACTTTCGGCAAATCTTTTAAAGCAACATCCGAACTGTTTTGAAATTCGATTTGCTTGTCGCGATTGATAAGCGGATTTTGATTGATTGATTGATTTTTGATCGTTGGTTTTTGATTATTGATTGAAACTGCTGATTGATTATTATTTATTTTTTGTGATTTTGGATTTAACTCCGCTCTGTTCGACTCTGGCTCGAGTTGATTTCCTGTTGAAGCTACTGCTTTATTTTCCTGAACTTTCTCTAAAATCGGAGCATGAAATTGATTTGTGTCTTTCTTAATCGTGTCATTTTCAATTTCAGTTTCAGCAACATTATTCTGAGGCTCTGATTTTGCATTTTTTTGAGAGAAGAAAAACATACCAAGTGTTACTAAAACCAAAACGCTTGCAGCTATATACAACCAGCCAAAAGAACGTCTTGTTTTTTTTTCTTCAGCAACCGAAAGCATTGCATCTAATCTGTCCCATGCCTGGGCTGATGGTTGAATTTCTCTCGAATTCAACTTTTCTCTTATCTGATTTTCTAATTTATTCGGTTCCATTGTTATAATTTTTTAGTTTGCTTATATTGTCCTGAAGCATTTTCCGTGCGTGTGACAACTGCGATTTGGATGTTCCTTCATTTATTCCGAGCATAGCAGCAATTTCTTGGTGTTTGAATCCTTCGATGCAATACAGATTGAAAACCATCCGATAACCATCGGGCAAATTGTCTATCAAAAACTGAATGTCTTCAACAGAAAATTTACTTTCAATATCGTTGTGACGCTCTTCAAAATATTCTTCATCTTCAACGAACTTTACTTTTTTCTGAACCCTGATATACGAAATACATTCGTTAATCATGATTCTTCGAATCCAGCCTTCAAAATTTCCTTTGTGCTCAAAATTTTTAAGATTCGTAAAGACTTTCATAAAAGCCGTAATCATAATATCTTCGGCCTGATGCAAATCTTTTATATACTGACGGCAAACGCTTAACATTTTTGGAGCGTACTTAGAATATAATTTATGTTGTGCGTGGCGATTATTTTCGACAGCCAATTCGATTATTTCTTTTTCTTCCTGATGTAAGTTGATTACCTTCATTTAGATTGTAGTGTTCTTAAATAATTTTGATTTTTAATGAATAACTGACTTCTATTGACATAGACGAGAATGGTTGAAAAATAGTTGCATAGTGATTTGAAAATTTTGTGATTTGAAAATTTGAAAATGAAAAACATCAACAAAATCAATACTTTACGACTTAAAAAATATTCAAAAAAAATTATTTTTTTCGCTCGATGACGTAATTTACCATCAGAGAAAGTGCTTCTCTAAAGTCAGATTTAGGGAAAGTTTCAAGAATTAAAAGTGCTTCCTGCTGGAAATGAAACATTTTTTGTTCGGCATAAGTCAATCCGTTTTTATCTTTTACAAATTGGATGACTTCTTTAACACGTTTCCTGTCTTTGTTGTGATTCTTAATCGAATTGATGCACCAGCTTTTTTCTTTTGGAGTACAATTATTCAGTGCATAAATTAAAGGCAAAGTCATTTTTTGCTCTTTGATATCGATTCCGGTTGGTTTTCCGATAGCGTCATCCGTATAATCAAACAAGTCGTCTTTGATTTGGAAAGCCATCCCGATGAGTTCACCAAATTTTCGCATCTTTTCGACAAGAATTTCATCTTCAGAAACTGATTTGGCACCAAGTGCACAGCAAGAAGCTATAAGAGTCGCTGTTTTTTTGCGGATGATTTCATAATAAACTTCTTCAACAATATCAAGGCGGCGTGCTTTTTCAATCTGAAGCAGTTCGCCTTCGCTCATTTCGCGGACAGCGACAGAAATTATACGAAGCAAATCAAAATCGCCATTATCAATGGAAAGCAACAATCCTTTTGACAATAGATAATCACCAACGAGAACGGCAATTTTATTTTTCCACAATGCATTGATAGAGAAAAATCCGCGGCGGCGGTTACTATCGTCAACCACATCGTCGTGAACCAAAGTTGCGGTATGAATCAATTCGATAACACTTGCTCCGCGATAGGTTCTTTCGTTAACTTCATTTTTAGCAGACAACATTTTGGCAACCAAAAAAACAAACATCGGACGCATTTGTTTTCCTTTTCGGTTTACAATATAATAGGTAATGCGATTTAGCAGAGCAACCTTTGAAGTCATCGAATCGAAGAACTTTTTTTCGAAAAGTTCCATCTCTTTCTGAATGGGCTGTTTTATTTGCGAAGTAATGTTCATTGCTTTCAAAGATACAATATTGCACTCGTTAGAAAAAAAAATTTACATTTGATTAAACCTTTTTTGAAATAGAAATTCCTACTCCCAAAACTTAAAAAAATAACTTATGAAAACAAAATCTTTATTGGTAATGATGGCTTTAGTTGCTATTTTTTCGTTTGTAAGCTGTTCAAAAGACAACGACAGCTCTAACAAAGCTATAACTGCAGATGATGCCACTGCAAACAGCAAAATGGATCAGGCATCAAATGATATTTCAGATGTTACTGAAGATCAGTATTTACAACAAAACCCAACCGCTTCAGGTAAAACGACTACAGTTCCTGTATCTATTCTTCCTCCATGTGCTACAGTAACAACCGTTGTAACTTCTACAGATTGGACAAGAACAGTTGATTTTGGAACTACTGGTTGTCCAATGCCAAATGGAAATGTTTTAAAAGGAAAAATAATCGTTAGCGGAAGTTTAGATTTCAGTTCTCCATATACAATACATTACAGCTTTGATAATTTCTACCACAATGGAATCTTAATCCAAGGCAACAATACTACGACCCGAACTTTCGGAACCAGCGCAAGTTCATCAACAGCCCATCCTATTCATCTTATCAATATCAACATGACAGCTACTTTCCCTAATGGTGATGTTTACACAAGAGTAGGAACGCGCACCAGAGAATGTATAGCTAATTTTGGAAATGGAAATTGGGGTGATAATGTATATGTATTCTTTGGAACTGTTACTACTACAAAACCTGACGGTTCACATCATACAAATGCGATTCTGGAAGCTACACCTTTAAGAATTGATATGGGCTGCCAATATAGACTTGTATCTGGTATAGTTACAATCTCAAACTCAAATCATTCGGCAGTTGTAGATTATGGAGCAGGAACTTGCGACAACAACGCTACAATTTCGATTGATGGCGGAACACCTGTAGCATTTACATTTGGAAATTAAAAATTGCTAATTATAAAAGGAAAAAAGAGTCTTATTTTGAATAAGACTCTTTTTTTATGATTTATTTGCTAATTGTCCACAGGCGGCATCAATGTCTTTGCCCCTGCTTCGGCGCACTTTGGCTACAATATCATTCCTTTCCAAAGCTTTGATGTAATTGTCAATAGCATCGTCAGATGCCTGTTGGAATTCTCCATCATCTATTGGATTATACTCAATCAGATTGACTTTACACGGAACATATTTGCAGAATTTTACCAACGCATCAATCGAAGCTTTATCGTCGTTGATTCCTTTCCAAACCACATATTCATAAGTGACTTTGCTTTTGGTTTTTTGATACCAATATTGCAACGCTTCTTTCAAATCGGGCAATTGAAAATTCTTGGTAAAAGGCATGATGTGATTTCTGGTTTCTTCGATGGCAGAATGCAACGAAACTGCCAGTTTGAATTTCACCTCATCATCAGCCATTTTCTTAATCATCTTTGAAATTCCGGAAGTAGAAACTGTAATCCGTTTTGGCGACATCCCAAGACCTTCTTCCGAAGTAATCATATCAATGGCTTTCATGACATTGTTATAATTCATCAGCGGTTCACCCATTCCCATAAAAACAATGTTTGAAAGCGGTCGATTATAATACAAACGACTTTCCCTGTCAATGGCAACTACCTGATCGTAGATTTCTCCGGGTTCCAGATTTCGCATTCTTTTTAAACGTGCTGTAGCACAGAAATTACAATCAAGGCTACAGCCAACCTGGCTTGAGACACAAGCTGTAGTTCGGGTTTCTGTTGGAATCAAGACACTTTCGACTATCAATCCGTCATGAAGACGCACAGCATTTTTTACGGTGCCGTCTTCGCTTCGCTGCATTTGATCAACCTTGATGTGATTGATTACGAAGTTGTTTTCGAGCATCGTCCTCGTTTCTTTGGAAACATTGGTCATGTCTTCAAAACTGTGCGACGCTTTGCTCCAAAGCCACTCATAAACCTGATTCCCGCGAAAAGCCTTGTCTCCATTGGCCACAAAAAAATCACGCAATTGTTCTTTTGTTAAACTTCGAATATCTTTTTTCTCGGTTTCCATGTCGCAAATTTAGGCTATTTTTGGTTAGTTGTTAATTAGTACTTTTGTAAAAAATATAACCATGCATTTCCTTTCGGACGAATTAGATAATTATGTAACGCAGCATTCAGAAAACGAACCTGAATTATTGATACAACTTAACCGGGAAACCCATCAAAAAATATTACAGCCAAGAATGTTGAGCGGTCATTTTCAGGGCAGGGTTTTAAGCATCCTTTCCAAAATCATCAATCCAAACACTATTCTTGAAGTTGGAACCTATACCGGTTATGCTACGCTTTGCCTTGCTGAAGGTTTGGCCGAAAACGGAACTATAGATACTATCGACAATGAAGAAGAATTATTCGATTTTCAGCGAAAGTATTTTGACAAATCGCAGTGGTCAAGCCAGATTACACAACATCTTGGTGATGGTTTGGATATTATACCTACTCTAAATAAAAAATACGATTTGGTTTTTATTGATGCCGATAAGGAAAACTACATCAACTATTTTCATTTGATTGTTCCGATGATGAACAAGGGTGGAATTATTTTATCAGATAATGTTTTGTGGAGTGGAAAGGTTTTGGAAGAACTGAATCCGAAAGATGTTTCTACTAAAGTGCTTTTAGAATATAATCAGTTATTGAAAGACGATCCACGAGTAGAAACTGTTTTATTTCCAATTCGCGACGGACTTACAGTTTCACGAGTTCTTTAGAATATATTTTCGGTAAATCTTATAGCAAATAAACCCGAAAATTACTCCAAAAAAATACCCTGTCAATATATCACCCGGAAAATGCAATCCAAGATAAATTCGGCTGTAAGCAAATATCAGTGGAAATAAAAACAGCAGATAACTGTGTTTATAGTATTTCTTCAGAATCATAAAAGCAAAAACCGTTGTCGCTAATGAATTTGCTGCGTGAGCCGAAAAGAAGCTAAATGTTTTACTCGATTTGACTACGCGGATGACTCCTTTTATTTCTTCATCATTGCAAGGTCGAAGACGATGAAAATATTCCTTAAAAAAATTGGCGGTTTGATCACAGATGAGGATTAAAACTGCTGTGAAAAGTATGTAATACCCAAACTTTTTCCAACCAAGCTTCTTTTGCAAAAGATAGAAAATAAATAAAAATACGGGCGCCCAATAAACCTGTTTAGTAATGATTAGCCACAAGTCATCAAAAGTTGGCGAACCTAATCCGTTTAGGTAAATGAGAAGTTCCTTATCGAGCTGAATGATTTTTTCCAACATTAAAGCTGTCTTTTTATTGGTCCGGTTAAGTCATCCAGTTCTTCTTTGGTCTTATTTATTTCGGGTAAAATATTAGCGTCTAAACCTGATTTTACTTTTTCGACTTCATCCGTAAATGTAGAAGTCAGTTCCTGCATTGATTTATCCAGTCCCTGAGATTCGACACCTTTCTGGATTTCGCTTTTGATTTCGTTTGTCGCATTTTTGAATTGCGCCATAGCTTTACCCATAGTACGCGCCACATCCGGAATTTTTTCAGATCCAAACAGCATTAATGCAATAAAAATGATAAAAATTAATTCGCCGCCACCTATTCCAAACATAATTTCTAATTTTCTAAATGAGTCGCAAAGTTACTTAAATTGCTATTTAATTTTTTAATATTTCCAAATATTTAACGGCCAAATCCGAGAAAATAAAACGCGCCTGCATTTTGTTTTTAGCATTCAGTGCTTTCTCTAAATTTGGGTCTTCAACAGCATAATACCAAAATCCTCTCAGGTAATCTTTTGGGATTTTCAGGTTTTGCAAAAAATATTCTTCCTTAAACATATATTCTATTTTTTGAAGCAGGAATTCTTTTCTTTCCACTACAACTTCTTTTTTCAACATTGCGGTTCGTCCGGATATCGCATTCAATAATGGATCTAATCCAAATGAACCACCCATCATTGTTCC
>DBIH01000223.1 GCA_002296885.1 Flavobacterium sp. UBA807
TCCAGCCCATCATCCATTTCATTCCGAAACCAAGTCCGCCAATAAATGTTGGGCGTGAAACCATCGGAAAACTGGTGCTTTCCTCGGCAATGGTTTGTGTGTCCGGGAACATCGAATACACCGCTTCATTAAAATCTTTTAAGAAACTGATCGTTTCCAGATTTTCCCTTCCGCCGTAAATGTTTGGTTCCCATTCGCCATCTTTTCTTGAATAATCCAAATATAACATCGAGGCAACAGCATCAACCCGCAAACCGTCAGCATGGTATTGGCTCAGCCAGAAAATCGCGTTGCTGATTAAGAAGGAACGAACTTCATTACGTCCGTAATTGAACACCAGACTTTTCCAATCGGGATGAAAACCTTTTCTTCTGTCGGGATGCTCGTATAAATTAGAGCCGTCAAAGAAACCTAAACCATGTGCATCTTCTGGGAAGTGTGACGGAACCCAATCGAGGATAACTCCGATTCCTGCTTGATGTAGCTTATCCACCAAAACCATAAAATCCTGTGGTTTTCCAAAACGTGATGTTGGTGCATAATAACCCACCAACTGATAGCCCCAGGAAGGATCATAAGGATATTCCATGATTGGCATGAATTCGACGTGCGTAAAACCGGTTTCCTTAACGTAATCAACCAGTTGATCTGCCAATTCGAGATAGGTCAAAAATTTGCCTTCTTTGTTTCTGCGCCATGAACCCAAATGCACTTCGTATACCGAAAATGGTTTGTCTAACCCATTCTTATCTTTTCGGGTATCCATCCATTTTTTGTCTTTCCATTTATAATCCAAATCCCAAATGATAGACGCTGTTTGTGGCGGATGTTCGCAATATAAAGCAAACGGATCAGCCTTCTCGGTAATGATGCCGCCATTATTGGATTGGATTTTGTATTTATAGGTGGTACCTTTTTCAACACCAGGAATAAATCCTTCCCAGATTCCTGAACCGTCCCAACGCACATTGAGCGGATGCTCACCCTGAATCCAGTAATTGAAATCACCAACTACGGAAACCGAACGGGCTGCCGGAGCCCAAACCGCAAAGTAAACACCTTTAACGCCGTTGACTTCAATGAGGTGTGCCCCCATTTTTTCATAGAGTTTGAAATGTTTTCCAGCTTTGAATAAATCGATGTCAAAATCGGTAAAAAGGGAATGTACTTGTACTTGGTTCATTTTGTTTTGTTTAGGTTTTCAATTTGTCACCCCGAGCGCAGTCGAGGGGCTTATGGTTTGTATTTATGATGAGTTGCATTTCTACACTCTGCTAATGTTTCAATCATATCAAAATCGCCTTTTATTAGTGCTTCTTTCTTTGCTTTCGACCATCGTTTTAATTTCTTTTCAAAATATATAGCTTGGTTTGGTTCTGTAAAATCCTGAAACCATTCCAATAATATTGGCCTTCTTTTAAATGTATAAGCATCTGGTAATTTTCCATCATTATGTTCGTTTACTCTTCTTTCTAAATCATTACTAATTCCTGTGTAAAGGGAATTATCACTGCATCTTAATATGTAAACATAATAAAACTTCACTCTTTTTCCATAGTTTGTATTCCCTCGACTGCGCTCGGGATGACAATATATAATCAATTCAAACCCTGTTTAGCCCCGATGGAAGCAAAAATCCTTTGGTTACGCCGAGTTTACGAGGCGAAAGCAAAGATTAACGCGGACAGCGGGAAAATGGTTTAGCAATCGCTCGAACCACTCGCTCCTATTTCAACTTCGCAATTCGTAATTTCAAATTCATAATTATTAATATCCCATTATACTCTGAATCCCTCTTAACGGAATCACCGCCCAACGTGGTCGCGAGTTGAGTTCGTAGCCCAGTTCGTAAACCGCTTTTTCGATCAGGCAGTATTTTAAAAGGAAATCTATTTCGTGGTTGTAACCAATATTCAGATTTCCGGATTGTGCTTTTTCGATATAGGTTTCCAAAAATACGCCCACAAAATAATTGAACAACAATTCCCCAGCGGTGAAAAGCTGTTCCTGCTCAAACGGATATTTATCTTTGTTATTGAAAATCGTTGCGTAAATCGCATAATGGAATGAGCGGAACAAACCGGCAACATCCTTTAATGGCGGCTGTTTTACTTTTCGGTCGCGAATGGTACTTTCGGGTTCACCCTCAAAATCGAGCAAATAAAAATCGTCACCATTGACTAAGATTTGTCCCAAATGATAATCGCCATGGATTCTAATTCTTTCGGATTTCATTTTGGTCCAATCGAAATCCACAAAATGCTTACGCACCAATTTCTTGTTTTCCATAAACTGATGTGCCAGCTCTAAAGCCAATCCATCCAGTTTGTGTAGGCTGTTTTCAATAATGTTCAATCGGTTTTGGAATTGGTATAACATCCTGTTTTTCAGCCAAACAGTATAATCGCCATTATACGTTGTAGGCGTAAATGCCGTGTCATGAATATCGCCGCCAAGCGCTATGTGCATTTCAGCTGTGCGTTTGGCCAGCGTTTGTAAACGAAGAAACAAACTCAACCCGACCCAGTCGATAATTTCAGGTGGTATTTCGTTGATTTTTAATCTTTTAAATAATGGAATAGCAGGAAGTTTTTCAATTTTGATCTTCTTGGTTTTGAGATTGCTGAAAACACCATCCACTTCTTCGAGCATAAACTTCCAGGCATCGCCTTGGTTGGGAACCAATTCCTGCATCAAACCAAGTGTAATATTTCCTTCTGGTAATGCCAAGTTAATACTACCCGTATAGGCAGGCGAGCTTTTGAAATTCATGCGTTCCGTAAGGAACCGGCTGATTTCGTAATCGGGATTTGTACTGACGTAAATGCGGCGGAAAATCTTCAGTACAAAAGCATCGTTGTAGATGATCGATGTATTGCTCTGCTCCAGTCCCATGAATTTGGACGATTTGTATTCCTTATCTTCAAACTTGGTTCCTTTATGGAAGACCAATTTAAATTCCTTATTTTCTTTTGCCTGCACAATATTGTCAAACAACAATCTCCTGAAATCTTCCTGATGTAATGCGTCTACCAAAAAACCCTGCTGATTGCCCATTTTTACAGGCGCAATGATTGTGCTGGTGTCTAATTCTTCTTCCGCCATAAACGCCAACGGCATGAAATAATGCTGATAGAAGGCTTCCTTAAAATTCACTTCCAAAAGCACTCCGTAATAACTGTTTTTCTTAGAGCCAATCTTGAAATGATCAACGACTTCGATGTATTTCAATGTGCTTGCTTTTCCGCCATACCAACGCTTGTTGATAATGTACTGCTCTAAGATATCCGACGAAAATACTTTGATAAACTCCTCATCTTCAAAAGCATTTTTCCAATCTGTTTTAAAAACAAATGGTGTTGTAAAAGTATCCTGGTTAGAATTTTCCATGGCTATTTTTGTATTTTAAACAAATGGAATGGCAGCGCAGGGTTTAACTCTACAAAATTCCATTCTTTGTCCCAAATGTAACTGTTACCTGTGATTAATTCAATCACGCGAATAGGCTGTCCCGGATGAATTCCCAATGACTGCAACGGCAACTGAACCCAGGCTTGTTTGGCATAATAAGGGTCGATGCTGCAAATCATCAGTGTTTCATCGAGTTTGTCATCATCATATTTGTAATACGCCAAAACCTGATCGTTATCGGTATTACAGAATTGTATGTTGTTCGTCTGCTGCAACGAAGGCTGCTCGTGTCTGATTTTATTCAGACGTGAAATAACGGTAATCAATTTATTCTGCACCGACCAATCCCAATTGTAGCATTCATACTTCTCAGAATTGTGGTATTCTTCTTTTCCAGGCATTGCTTCCGAAATCATGTATTCGTAAACAGGCCCGTAAATCCCAATGCTCGAACTTAATGTTGCTGCCAAAAAGTACTTGTGCAGATAAACACTTTCATTCCCACTCTGCAACGCATAAGGCAAAATGTCTGGTGTATTTGGCCAAAAGTTGGGACGGAAGAATTCTTTCTGTTCTGTTTTTGTTAGTTCTTCAAGATATTCAACAAGTTCAGCTTTAGTATTTCTCCACGTGTAATAAGTATACGATTGTGTGAAACCTTGCTTCGCCAGTTCGTGCATAATCTTTGGACGTGTAAAGGCTTCTGCTAAAAACAACACATCGGGATGTTTTTTCTTTACTTCGGCAATCAGCCAGCCCCAGAAATAAAAAGGTTTTGTATGCGGATTGTCAACCCTGAAAACCCTTATATCACATTCTTCAACCCAGAACAAAGCCACATCAAGCAATTCTTTCCAAAGATTTTTCCAATCACCGCTTTCAAAATAAATTGGTTGAATGTCCTGATACTTTTTTGGGGGATTTTCAGCATACTGCACCGTTCCGTCAGGTCTCCATTTGAACCATTGTGGAAAATCTTTTACATACGGATGATCGGGTGCAGCCTGCAAGGCGTAATCCATAGCAACTTCAATACCTAATGCTTTAGCGGCTTTTACCAATGATTTAAAATCGGCTATCGAACCCAATTCAGGATGTGTCGCTTTATGTCCCCCGTGTTTAGAACCAATTCCCCAAGGCGAACCAACGTCTCCTTTTTGAGCAGTTGTGGCGTTGTTTTTCCCTTTTCGATTTACTTCACCAATCGGATGGATTGGTGGGAAATACAACGTATCAAATCCCATTGCGGCAACTCTTGGCAACAATTTTTCACAATCTTTAAAAGTCCCGTGCTTTCCTTTTGTTTGCGATGCCGAACGTGGAAAAAACTCATACCACGTGCTGAACAACGCTTTTTTTCTATCAACGTAAACCTTTAACTCAGCTGAAGTATTTGCTAAAGTTCTCGTTGGATGATTTAGAAAAATATGATGCAATTCCGGTGATAAGGCAATCGCAATTGCTTTGTCATATTGTTTCGCATCCTGAAATGCTTTTATGGCTGTATTGAGATAGGTTTTCTCGGCTGCTGATACTTCTTTTAAGATTGCTTGGCAATATTCGGCACCTTCGAGCAACTCCGATTTGACATGCTGGTTATCTTCAATTTTTCGTTGTGTTCCGTGCTGCCAGTTCAGTGCATAATCAACCCAACCCTCAACTAAATAAGAATAAAAACCCTGTTTTTCAACTTTAAACTCGGCTATCCATTCATCATTCCCAGTTTCATGCATTCTGATTTCCTGCCATTTTTTGTCTTTTTCGTGTTTGAATTTCACACTGCAGGCTACTACATCGTGTCCGTCAGAAAAAACATTTGCGGTAACAATGACTTTTTGACCTACAATTCTTTTGATAAAAAAAGCCCCACCGTTAAGCTGTGGAGAAACATTTTCAATTATTATTCGGGTTTGGTTTTGCATTTTAATCGTAATTTTAGGAAGCTGTAATTTAGAGAAAAATATAATATGTTATAAATTGCATTAAAATTTTATTGAAATGACAAAAAAAGCCGAAATCCCCAATCAATCATTGCAAATTCCTAAGGCAATTACTCGAACGGCTAAATTTTTACAAGCAATTTCTCCAAAATTGGCAACACTTTTTGCAGCAAAACTCTTCACAACTCCACTAAAATATAAGATTCCGAAACGCGAATTTCACATGGAAGAAAACAGCAGGCAAACAAAGCTGTTTATTCCTAAGATAAATAAAGAAATTGTTGTCTACCACTATGGCGAAAGTGAGCATAAAGTATTGTTGGTTCATGGCTGGTCAGGAAGAGGAACCCAGCTTTTTAAAATTGCTGACGGATTACTTTCAAAAGGATTTTCTACCTTGAGTTTTGACGCTCCTGCACATGGAAAATCGGGTAGCAAAACGACGCTGATGCCCGAATTTATTGCTTCAATTCTTGAAATCGAAAAGCAATTTGGTCCGTTTGAATTCGCAATCGGACATTCGTTAGGCGGTATGTCAATTTTAAATGCCATAAAGCAAGGATTAAAAATCAAAAAGGCTGTCATCATAGGAAGTGGCGACATCATTCAGGATATACTTGATGATTTTGTATTGAAATTGGAACTGAATCCTAAAGTTGCCCTGATGATGAAAAACCATTTTGAAAAGAAATTTGGCGAGCCTATGGAAAATTATGCTGCAAGTTTTGCCGCCCGATCAGTTGAAATTCCGGTTCTAATAATTCATGATGAAAATGATGAAGAAATTCCGATTCAGGCGGCACGCAATATTCATCGCAATTTAAAATTCGGACAGATTTTTATCACCGAAAAATTAGGTCA
>DBIH01000144.1 GCA_002296885.1 Flavobacterium sp. UBA807
AAAAGAAATGTTGGTTAGGAATAGAAATAGTAAAATTTTAAATTTCATGTGCGATGGCTGAATTAGTAATGATTTGATAGACCAATAGACACTAAAAGCGCATTTTTGTTACAATAAAATAAAAAAAACTCCTGAATTTTTTTCAGGAGTTTTTTACACATAGTAGGTATATAGTTTATCGCTTCATAGCGAAATGGGCTCTAAATTCTTGATTAACCTGATGTTCATCAACATAACTCACACTAAACCAATAATCATCAGATGGCATCAGATGACCGTTATAGGTTCCGTCCCAACCTGTATTGCTTGGTTTTATGTGCTGAAGGACTTTGCCGTATCTGTCAAATATTGTAATGCTGGCACTTGGTTGACCGGATAAATCTTTAATATTCCAGGTGTCATTGTAACCGTCTCCATTAGGTGTAAAGTATTTAGGATAGTTTATCACAAGTGCCTGAATGGTAGTGCTTCCACAACCATATTTATCTCTAACAGTTATGGTATGTATTCCCGAATTCACATTTTCAAAAACATTACTGTCCTGAAAAGGACCGTTATCTAACTGATATTCAAAATTATTTCCTTGTCCTGTTGCTGTTACAGTAATGGATTGGTTATCGGCAAAATCCTGGCTGACTTCATAAGTTACTACTGCCGGCTCTGAAGGCGAAACAGTAACATTCACAGGGGCTGAAGGACAACCTGTAGCTATACTGGTTGCCACTAAAGTATAAACTCCCGGTAAGACCGCCTGGTAATTTGGCCCGGTTCCAACTGTAGCTCCAAGTTCATTTGTCCAAATGAAATGGTGTGTTGCTGAAGCTAAGCCACTATACATCGTATAAGCATTTAAAAGCGTTCCGGTTTCGCTATCAATGCAAATTATTCCATCAACAGGTTTTGGTTCAGGTAGTTTATTTACTATTATAGAAATAGGTTTTATATCATAACAGTTTGCCGTCAATGTATTGCTAACGCGAACATAAACCGTTGCTAATGTCGAAGTTGTTACAGCATGAGTCTGATTAACTGCATCTGCCATAGATTCATAATATGTAACTGTAAATTCAGGACCAGTTTGTGCTCCAAGAACTGTTGCTGAGAGGCCAGCTAAATTAAATGAAGTTGCACCATCATTAGTTCCATCCTGATCGCAGATAGTTCTCAAATTTGCTGGAACCGGATTAGCAACCGGAGTATCTACTAAAGTTACTGTGAATGAACTTTCATCACTACATCTCGGAAGGAAAGGCGAAACGCCATAAATATAAACAGTCATTGATGTGTTTATCACTGAACCGACTGCTAATTGCGTGCCTGTTCCATTTGGACCGGTATAATATTTACCAACGACCAATGTAGGTAGTGTATAGCTTTCACAAATAGTAACGTTGGGCATATTATCAACATTAAATATATTAACCGTAAAACTTCTTTCAGTAGAGCAATCAGGTGAAGTAGCGGTATGGTCATAAACATATATTGTTTGATTTGTTGTCAAAACATCACCGGCATTTAATAAAGTTCCGGAAGCATTGGTTCCAGTATAATAATTACCGCTGGCCAATGGAGGCAATGTATACGAATTACATGAAGAAACATTAGCAATAGGCGCAATTGTTGGCGTATGATTTATAGTTACTATGAATGAACTTTCATCAACACAGGAAAACGAAGTCCTAATAGTAGATTCTTTGAAAATGTAAATCGTTTGACTCAGAGTTATCGTCGCTCCGGCTGCGATTTCCATTCCAGAACCATTTGGGCCGCCTGACTGAGTAAAATATCTATTGTTAGCAGTTAATGTCGGTAAAGTATAGCTATCACATGCTGTTACATTTGGGAGTGTATCAGCTGTGGTTGAAAAGATATTTATCTGAAAACTATTTTCAGCACTGCAAGGCGGAGTTGTGTTAGAAATTGCATAAATATAAATTCTTTGAGAGGTTGTTATAACAGTATTAGCTGCTAATTGTGTACCAGTACCATTTGGCCCAGTATAATAATTACCAACGCTTAAAGGAGTTAAGACATATTGATCACAAATGTCGATATCAGAACGGGAGTCAATTAGTGGTAACGGATTTATAGTTACCGTAAAGCTTGACTCGTTTGCACAACTTTCATTTAATCTTTTAAATATATATATTTTTTGGGTTGCAAGGATAACATCACCTGCAAACATTGGGGTGCCCGTTCCACCTGACTCCGAAAAATAATCTCCGTTTGTTAGTGTCGGTAAAGTATATGTTTCACAAACAGAAACATCTGGCAGCGTATCAACTTGTGGCTGTGAAAATGTTAATGTAAAATGTAAATCATCCGTACAGTTTGTTCCGCCATTTGTTACAGGGGCATATATATAAATTGTTGAATTGTTATTTATAACAGTGCCTACAGGAATTTGCTGACCAGTACCGCCTGGTCCTGTGTAATAATTACCCGCAGCTAATGGAGGTAAAGTATATCCGTTACATTGTGAAATGTCTTGAGGCTGAGGAATACCTATGACTACTTCAAAACTATCTTCATCTGTACAAGGAGTTGGTCCTTCTGTAGCAGCATAAACATATATTGTTTGGCTGGATGTTATGGTCGTTCCGGCTGCCAACTGTACCCCGGAACCGCCTGGACCAGTATAATAATTTCCTAAAGTTAATGCTGGTAGTGTATAAGAAGTACAGTCAAAAACATCAGGTCTTGAACCAACATCTAAATTATTGATAATAGTTACATTAAAGCTTGAGTCCACAGTACAAATCGGAATTGTTGTGGTAGTAAAATAGTAATAAACCAACTGAGAGGCTGATATTATTGTTCCGGGAGGGATTTGGCTTCCACCACCTCCAGGTGCAGTGTAATAATGACCATAAGTCAATGTAGGTAAAGTGTAACTTCCACAACTTGAAACATCATTAGGCGTCAACTCATCTTCCTTAACAATAGTTACCTTAAAGGAACTATTTGCAGCACAAGTCCCAATCCCGCCAGGTTGATTAAAAATATATATTGTTTGAGTTTGTGTAATCACATCACCTGCAAAAAGAGGTGTTCCATTTCCGCCTATTGCTGTAAAATAATTGCCGTTTGTTAGAGGTTGTAAAGTATAATCATGGCATACCAATACATCTTGAAGGATATCAACCTGAGGCTCAGGATTAACAATTAAATTAAAACTCGAAACACTAAAACATCCCGGATCACTAATATTTTGAACTCTGACATATATTGTTGTACTGCCATAGTTTCCATAAGACGGATCCACAATAGCATTAGTTCCGTTATTAGCATTATTCAAGGTAGTATAATAGGTTACACTATATATTGAAGATGATTGCGAACCTAACACTACCGGAGTCTGTGGCGTAAAATTAAAATACGCAGTGCTAAATGGGCTACATCTCAATAAATTTGGTGCCTGATGCGCTACAGGCGGAGGAGCTACCTGCAACAGAAATGATTTTGTTGTATAACATTGGCTGTTTGGCAATTGTATCCTAACATATATCGTTTTTCCACTTGGACTATTGTATAACAATGGTAATGCATTGGTATTATTATCTGCATCACTTTGACTTGCAAAATAACTAACGGTTGTACCTGTCGGAAGACCTTGAGTAACTACAGAAGTATTTTGTGATAAATCATAAGTATATGTAGCAGCACCCATATCACATTTATAAATTGTCTTAGGGCTTGGTGAATTTATTTCAGGATAATATTCAATAACTATTGAATCTGTAACAGGTGAACATGTACTGAATAGATTGGTATAAGTTACTGAATATGTTCCGGGCTGAGTTACATTTAAAGATGGCCCTGTTTGTCCCGGAATAATGCTTTCTCCATTTCTCCAAACAAATGAATAATTAGTTGCACTTAAGCCTGTTGTAATTGTATGGTTTGTCCCAAAACATAAAGCCGTATTATTCGCAACAGTTAAGTCAGGACCTAAAACATCCTGACCAATATTAAAACTATCTGATGACAGAAAAATTGCTGAATCCGATTGAGGGTCAGCTCGGTCGGCAATTACTAATTTAATATGATATGGAACTCCGGCTGTTAACACAGATGATGCTGTTAATACTTTTGTTTGTCCATTAAAGTTAGTAGCGGAATTTGCAGCTCCGGAACCTCCATTAAAGCTTCCAAAATATTGTGGATTTACTGATGGACAAGATGAATTATATTGAAAATCCCTAATCGTTACTACAGAAATAGGCAAGTTTGTATTTGGAACTACAGCTAAATTTGTAGTCACGCCTGTCGACATATTGGTGAGCAAAAAGGCAAATGCATCAGAATACAAACACTGAAAATTTCCATATTCTTCTGAAGCAAAAATAAAATCGAAACTAAAGTTTGGAGAAATTGGCGTAAAATCAAACTCCAAAACTGAAGCATTTTTTGACACCATGTTTATCCCGGCCGCAGCCAATGTTGTTTCAAGGCTTGAATCTCCGGGCCAACTTGTTGAACCATCATTAAGTAACGAAGTATTCGGGCCAGGAGTATTGGAAATACTACCAGTACTTAGCACAACTCCACTCTGCATTGGAAAATTAGGATTTGTATTTTGGAAATATCCAATCCCATTGGATGAACCAAAATTAGTTCCTGTGCTCCATGAAATGTTAGTTGCAGAAACGCATGGGGAATTGATCAATACATTATTTACCAATTGGGGCACCGTGTAATTGGTCGTGCTTACCGTTATTGGCTGTGAAAAGCCAATAGAATAGAGTAAGATTAAGGTTAAGAGTAATAACTTTTTCATAATTTGGGGATTTTGACAAAACAAATATTGAAAATATCATCGTTAAAAAGCAAATAAAATCGATGAAATGCATAATATTTATATTTTTATATTTAAAATACTTACAAAATTAATTGTTGAAATATGATGCAGATGGTTTTTTATAAATATTAGGTGTCTTAGAATTATTGTTGTAATGTTTATCTTTGCCACTCAAACTTAAAAAGTCATGCTTTCAAACATTCTTACAGCACCAATTCAAAAAGCGGTTAAACAATTATTTGATGTTTCAATTGAAAAAGTCGAATTTCAAATTACCCGTAAAGAATTTGAAGGCGATATTACAATGGTAATTTTTCCTTTACTGAAAGTCATCAAAGGAAATCCAACTGAAATTGGAACCAAAATCGGGAATTATTTAACAGAAAATGTTGCTGAAGTCATTCGTTTTAATGTTGTTTCCGGTTTTTTAAATATTGTGGTTTCAGACGATTATTATCTTACTTTTTTCAATGAAATAAAAAATAATCCTGACTTTGGTATTGTTGCGGTTTCCCCAAATGACAAGGCGGTAATGGTAGAATATTCATCGCCAAATACTAACAAACCACTGCATTTGGGTCATGTTCGAAATAATCTGTTAGGATATTCTGTTGCCGAAATCATAAAAGCTTCAGGGAAAAAAGTATATAAAACCCAAATCATTAATGATCGCGGAATTCATATCTGCAAATCGATGCTTGCCTGGAAGAAATTTGGGCAAAATCAAACACCTGAAAGTGCTAATTTAAAAGGCGACAAACTGGTTGGTAACTTCTACGTTAAATTTGATCAGGAATATAAAACTCAAATTGCAGAATTAATCGCTCAGGGGAAAACTGAGGATGAAGCTAAAAAGCAGGCCCCAATTATTTTAGAAGCACAGCAAATGCTCTTAGATTGGGAAGCTGGTAAACCTGAAGTTATACAGCTATGGAAAACAATGAACCAATGGGTTTATGATGGTTTTGCTCAAACTTATAAAAATCTTGGTGTTGATTTCGACAGTTATTATTATGAAAGCAATACCTATTTGTTGGGAAAAGAAGTTGTTCAGTTTGGTTTGGAAAAAGGCAT
The DNA here is from genome assembly GCA_002296885.1 of Flavobacterium sp. UBA807. Taxonomy (GTDB): domain Bacteria; phylum Bacteroidota; class Bacteroidia; order Flavobacteriales; family Flavobacteriaceae; genus Flavobacterium. Next base: position 5,876 of record DBIH01000144.1, read on the forward strand.
TTTTGAAAAAGATCCTGATGGTTCGGTTTGGATCGATTTAACACCTGAAGGTCTTGATAGAAAAATTGTACTGCGCTCTGACGGAACAGCAGTTTATATGACACAGGATATCGGAACAGCAATACAGCGTGTGAAAGATTTTCCAGATGTCGGCGGTATGGTTTATACTGTTGGGAATGAGCAGGATTATCATTTCAAAGTGTTGTTTCTGATACTAAAAAAACTAGGCTTTGATTGGGCAGAAAGTTTATTTCATTTGTCATACGGAATGGTCGAATTGCCATCAGGTAAAATGAAATCGAGAGAAGGAACTGTTGTTGATGCTGATGATCTGATGGAAGAAATGACAGCAACAGCAGGTAAAATATCAACAGAGTTAGGAAAATTGGATGGCTATTCAGAAGAAGAAAAGGCTAATCTATTTAAAACAATAGGACTCGGAGCTTTGAAGTATTATATTTTAAAAGTCGATCCGAAGAAACAAATCCTTTTCAATCCTGAGGAATCAGTTGATTTTGCCGGAAATACAGGACCGTTTATACAGTATACTTACGCAAGGATACAATCGATTTTACGAAAAGCTGATTTTGATTTGAATGTTTTGGCCACAGATTTAGAATTACATTTAAAAGAAAAAGAATTGCTAAAACAAATTGAACAATTCCCTGAAGTAATACAAAATGCTGCCATTAATCATTCACCTGCTTTGATTGCTAATTATACCTATGAATTGGTTAAGGAATACAATTCTTTTTACCAGTCGGTTTCCATTTTAGGAGAAGAAGATAAGAAGAAGAAAACATTCAGGGTACAGCTTTCTAAAAAAGTAGGCGAAACAATAAAAACAGCATTCAAATTACTTGGAATAGAAGTCCCTGAAAGAATGTAAAAATGAACGATAAAAACCGCGAAAGTTTTCATAACTTGTACTTTCATTATGGCATTAAATTCTGTCATAGCAACTAAAACTTTTAATAAAAATCATACTATGAAAAAGTTAACTTTATTACCGGCATTATTCTGTCTTCTAATTTTAAGCGCAACCTCATGTGATACCGGTGTTAGTTCGTCTTCTACTTCAGACCCTACAACATTGATTAATACGGTTAAACAGGGAACATGGAAAATTACCAATTTTGTAGATTCAGGAACCGATGAGACCAGCCATTTTACAGGCTATAATTTTACGTTTGGTGCATCAAATGCATTTTCAGCAACCAACGGAACCAATACTTATCCGGGAACTTGGCAAGTAGCATCAGATGATGACGTAAATAATCCGAGTGGATTAAAATTTACCATAGCGATTGCTTCACCAACTGATTTTGCGGATTTATCAGATGGCTGGAAAGTATCAACCTACAGCTCTACAACAATTTATTTAGTTGATACCAGTGGTGGAGGCAGTGGAACGGATGTTCTGGTTTTTACTAAGAATTAAAAGTTAATTCTAAAAGTTTAATTTCACGTTGATGTTCGGCGTGAATTCAAGCGCATAAGTGTTGAGGCTTTCAATAGAATTGTTCGAAGTATTCACGCGATAAAAGCGGTTGATGCTGTTTTTGGTATTCAAAATATTTAATACCGAAGCATCTACCTGCAACATCATTTTTTTTGAAATCTTCCACTCTTTCGAAGCAGAAAAATTCACCTGAAAAAAGTCATTCAGTCTACTGTTGTTAGGTGAATTGTATACAATTTGATTGTCTGAATCTAAAGTTGTCGTTTTTGGTGTTGTTATGGGTTTTCCTGTATGCCATTTGCAACCCAGCGATAATTTAACAGAATTCCATTCGTAAATCCCAGCCCAGGAAATGCAGTGCTTTAACTCATAGTTGTTAACAAATTCGGCCGGAGTAAGCGATCTAAAATCGTATTTGTTGTCATTATAACTATAACTCATCCAGGTGTAAAATTTCCCAAAGTTCTTTTGAAGTAGAACTTCTGTTCCAATTACACTATAGTTACCACTTGACCTGTTGAATTCAAGCTGATTTTGAAATCCCTGACCACTTGTGGTAATTCCGGTTATTTTTTTATAAAAATTATCTATGGTTATCAGCCAGTTCTTATCCTTGAAACTAAATCCAATTGAAATTTGATTGCTTTTCTGAATAGGAACCGTAGTGTTATTTGCTAATGTCCATCTGCGTTTTTCAATACCTAAAAAGTCTTGCTGCAAATCGATTACCTGCGAAAGTGTTTGGCTTTTTTGCTCGCCAAGTATTTCCAAACGGATTTTTTTACTCAAAGCCTGATTGAACTGAATTCGGGGTTCTATAAGAAAATCAGCTAATTTTGAAAAATAATTAGCACGGATTCCGGCTTTTATGAAAGTGTTTTTGCTTTCGGTTTCAAAAATACCTTCGGCAACCAAAGCATGTTTTCGCAATACTTCTTTTACTTTTCTGGAGAAAAACGGGCTGTTGATTTCATCAAAATTGGTCACTCCGGTTTCGTCAAATTGGTAACCATTATTAAAGGTTACTGTTTCTGAAATTGAATGAGAATTTTTGATCTGAAAACCAATATCAAGGACTTTGTTTTCCTGATTCAGGATCTGATTGCTGTCAAGAGCCTCATTTTTAGAAACTAATGAATAACTGGAAATATACGTTTGGAGTTGTGTTGAATTTTTAGCATTCCAATTCGTTTTCCAATTAATAGTGGCACCAAGATTTTTTTGCCCCAAATCACTGTATCGATTAATGTCGGAGTTTGATTTTATGACACCAAGCGAATTCTTTATCATGATGGCATCAATAGCTAACTCGCTTTTTGGACTGATTTTTTGTTGGAACTGAGTAGTGAAATCATAGAAATAAAAAGTTTCGTCCGTATTAAAATCAACCGTTTGATTATTATTCAGATTGGTTATGACGGTATTCTGAAAAACTTTATTTCGATAGTTTTTATAAGTAGGTGAAGAAAAAAAATCAGTCAGTGAACGCCTTCCTGAAATAATGAAATTCGATTTGTCAGATAATTTTATTTTAGAAAAAAATTCGGCACTTATTAAATTCACAGTAGCACTATTACTGCTTTTCTCTACTGTTTTTAAATGCGAGGAAATATCAATTAAGCTTGAAACGCTTTCCCCAAAGAAAGCGGAGCTTCCATTCTTTGTTACCGAAATGGTTTGTGCCAGAGATGAATTAAAAGCTGAAATCAATCCAAAGAAATGTCCGGTTTGAAACATTCGGATTCCATTCCACAGAAATAGGTTCTGGTCATGTGTTCCGCCACGCACATTGATGTTGGAGACGGTTTCGTCAACCGAATTGATGCCCGGGATTTGCTGCATGGTCTGTAATACATCAGCTTCAGTCAAACCGGGTAGTATTCCGAATTTTGAAGGCTTTATCTCAACCGAACCGTCATTTTTTTTATAAATACCGCTTGTTAAATACCGTTGTGTTACAACTTCTTCTAATTCAAGAATGTCGAGAGCCATTTTAATTTTTGGGCAATCGGTAGTATACAAATCATTTGGAGAAAATGTCTTTTTTTCGTAGTTTATATGTGTAATTTCTATTGCATTCGGAGATACAATTGGCAATTCAAAATACCCTTTTTCATTTGAAAATACAGTAGTGTTCGTATTTATTATTCTTATGGTTGCATTGTCAATTGGAATCCCTGAATCTGCATCTAATAAGTAACCGCAAAGAGGCTTGTCGAGCCCTTTGTCATTAAAAATAGAATAATAGGTTTCGTTGATTTTTTTAATCTTAAGTCTGGTTTTGGACTCGATATATTCAATTTTTTCCGAAAGCGATAAACTAGTATTAGGCGGAATTATTTTGTAGAGAACTAGTTCCTCTTCAATATAGTTGAATTTTACATTATCCTTAGAGCTGATTTCTTCTAAAACCGTTTTTAATGGAATGGTGTTATCTTCCTGCTGAGCACGGACTGCCAGAAAGGTTAGAAGTAATAATAAAGAAAACAGTTTTTTTTGGACAAGCATTAAAAATCCTCCAGAATATATTTATTGTCTTCAAATTTAGAGATTTTCAAATGAAATGTTGAAGTAATAATTTCTAATGCTGTTTTAATGTTGTCAGATGGTAAAGTCCCGGTGAATAGTTGTGTATTTTGTTGAGAATTTAAAACAATTTTGCAATCATATTGTCTTTCTAATTCTTCGATTATGTTTTTAAGATTTTCCTTTTTGAAATCAATTTCATCAGCAGTCCATTCGGGTTTTGTGCTTTTTATGTTTTGCCTGTCAAAATAATCAGCATCAAAACTTACCTGAATTCCTTTGGTTATGATTACGGTTTTGTCATTGTATTGAACTTTAACACGACCTTGATAACAGGTTACATCAAAACGGTTGTTTCTTGATTTAACATTGAATTGCGTTCCCAACACGGTAACTTTTCCAAGTTTTGTATTGACTTCAAACTTTTTACCATGAGCAACCCTGAAATAGGCTTCCCCATTCAAATCAAGTTCTCGGTTGTTATCCCAATTCCACTTTTTATAGTTTATTTCCGAACCACTATTTAAAACGATTTGAGAATTATCAGGTAATGAAAAGCTTGTTTTTTTGCCGTTTTCTGCAAGTTCAGTTGAAGTAGCATTAATTTTAAAGAAAAAAGTCAGCCCAAGCAATACAACAAAGATTGCTGCAATTTTCATCCATTTAGATTGATAAAGCGGAATTACTTTTGGAGATGCTTTTTTAGTTATGATCGTTTTTTGGTACAACAAATTGGCGTCAAAGTCAGGTGCTTCCATCTGACTTGAATAAGCTGCAATTTTTGCATAAGTAGCATATTCAGGAGTCTGCTGAAAAGCAGTCAACTCTGCTTCAGTCATTTCTCCTGCAAGCCATTTTGCCAATTCGTAATTTTCTTCTTTTGTACTCATAATGTTATTTAAACAATTATATTTTAAAAAACCCTACTTTATTTGTTCGATTTCAACTCTTAAAGTGAGTAATGCCCCATGTATTCTCTTCTCTACAGCTTTTATGGTAATACCCAGCATATCGGCAATTTCATGATATTTCTTGCCTTCGATCCGATGTAGTAAAAAAGCTGTTCGTTGAGCCTCGGTTAATTTGCTCATAGCTTTTTCTAATTTTTGCTTGAATTCCTCTTCTTCAATTAAAAATTCAGGGCTTAAATTAGTTCTGTCTTTACCGGTATTATTCTGCACATATTTTAAAACGACTTTCTGATGTGCAATTTCATTAAGCGATGCATTGTTGGCGATTGTATAGATATAGGATTTTGCTTTTTCAAAAGGAACATTTTTGCAGTTTTCCCAAAGTTTGATAAAAGCATCTTGTGTAATGTCATTGGCTTTTTCTTCGTTGCCAAATTTGAAATACAAATAGTTGCGCAACGATTTGACATTGGCTTTAAAAAAACCTGAAAAAACTAATTCTTCACAAATACATTTAGAATCTGTGTTCTCCATTTAACTATTTTTGGATTATTTGAGTGCCTAAAATTAAAATAATTTTTAAAAGTAGGGTTTTTTATTGCAACTTTGTTATATTGAATAAACTGATCAAAACAATTATGAAAAATTTCTCCCTATTTATTTTTGCATTGTTTGCTTTTACAGTATTCTCCTGTCAGGATGAAACTGAAAGCATTGTTCAGGATACTAGTAACAACTTCACCAAAACATCACCAATAGCGTCACTTATAAGTAGAGTATCACAATATGAAACAACTATTGATAATGTTTTGGACGGAACAAGTAATTGTGCCATAAAGTTACCTGCTCATGTTACTGTTGATGGTCAATATGTATATGTTGTTTCCCAAAGTGATTACGAAGCGGTTCAGGATATAAAAGATCAAAGCAGCACAGATGATGATAAGGTTCATTTTAATTATCCGATTACTATTATTTATCCAAATTATTATGAGCATGTATTAAATTCTGAAGCTGAATTTAATACTATGATGGCCGGTTATGGAGATGATAGTGCCTATCATGAGGTTTCCTGCCTGAATTTTAATTATCCGATTACTATTAATATCTATAACACCAACAATCAGGTTGCCAGCACAGTCACTATTCAAACGGATTCTCAATTATACAACTTTATACATGAACTGAATAATTCGCAGATTGTTGGAATCGTATTCCCTATTACTATAACAAATCCTAATTCACAACAAATCACTATTCACAATAATGTAGAGTTAGAAACAGCAATCAACAGTGCGGTAGGCTCATGCAGCAATAGTTCAACTTCTACTCCGTTTTCAGATGTGTTGACATCAGGAAGTTGGTATGTTTCTTATTTCTTTGAAGAGAATCATGAAGAAACTTATCATTATAACGGGTATAATTTTACATTCAATAGCAACGGAACTTCCTTAGCGGTCAAAACCACAACTACGATTAGCGGAGACTGGGATATTCACAATACTACACCGGAGCGTTTGGATTTACATTTTACAGGTTCCCAGTTGGAAGAATTGGAAAAAAATTGGACTGTTCAGGAATATACAACCACTTATATCAGATTAAAAACAGGTAATGGAGGTCCGGAAGATTGCAGCTATCTGAGTCTGACTAAAAACTAATACTAAGTTTATCGCTAAATTTTTATCATGAAAATATTTCATAAAAAATTTCTAATGCAGGATATGCATAGAGAAAAAGATAAAGACATGTCGATAAAAAGTAAAATCAAAGCCGGTTACTGGCTTAATCAAGTTCTGATATGGGGAACTATTTTTGTCATCATCTTTTTTATTTTTAAGTTTTATACTCTTAGTGTTTAATACAGCTTACATAAATTCTCCCTCTATGAATTTTCAACATGACATGCATTTACCTTTTGGTAATTTGAAAATTCTTAATGCCGAAAAACTCAGCGCCGGAAAAAAAGTTCTGAGTTTTATCGAAGAATTTATCGATGTTATCATTATTCCTTTATCAGGAAGCCTTGTTTATAAAGATAGTTTAAGTAATAAGGCGATGATTGAAACTAATCAAATTGGAGTTTTTTCTGTTCAAGAAGGAATGGCTTATGAGTTAGTAAACGTTTCAGAAAGTGCCGAAGCTGATTTCGTTCAGCTTTGGCTTAAGTCTGATGGAGATTTTTTCATGCGGCAAAGCCGACAGCAGGAATTAAACCTGCCTAAGATGAATAGTCTGGTTCCTGTATTTGCCAATAAAAGTTCTAATACAGCCGATTTAAAAATCAATAACGATGCTTGTTGCTTTATGGGTGTTTATAATCAAAATAAGCTTGAAAGCTACAATTTGAAAAACTCCGAAAACGGTCTTTTTATTTTTGTATTAGACGGGAAATTTAAGTTTCAGAGTAACTTGGTTCAGGCACGTGAAAGAATTTCATTGACTGAAAACTCCGTTGTCGATTTTCAATTAGTTTCATCACAAGGGTCTTTTTTATTATTAGAAATACCATTATAATTTTCATGTTTGATTTAAAAACCGGCTCATAAGGTCGGTTTTTTTATGCCTTATTTAGACTGATTATTTGTTGTGCTTGTAAGTAGGGTTTTAACAAAGCAAATTGTTTCATTGTTATAATAACCAAAATTTATAATCACGGCCATGCAAAAAAAAGCATTAAAAATTTTAGGAATGGTAATCGTTGTTTTTATCATTTCCGCATTTTCGATAAGATATTATATTGATAACGGTGGCAAAAGAGACATCGCTTCAGAAACAGCAGCATTTACGGTAGATTCGAAATCAATCGTAAGTGAATTTACCAAAAATCAGGAAGCATCAAATAAAAAATACCTTGAAAAACCTGTTTCTGTTTCAGGAACCATTACTTCAATAAATGATAAAGAAGTGATTTTAGACGAATCCGTAAATTGCAATTTCATAAAATTTGAAGGCAATCTCAAAAAAGATCAAAAAGTAATCATTAAAGGCAGAGTTGTTGGATACGATGACTTGTTAGGAGAGCTTAAACTGGATCAATGCAGTACAACCGCTAATTAAATATCTACCAATAATAAATTTAAAAATGAAACTAACCAAATTAACATTTACAGCCTTTTTGCTGTTTGCATTTACCATAGTACATGCACAAGATGAAATGATGAAAGAGCTTGATTCGGTTCCAAAAGGAAAAGAATTAGCATCAGCAGCTTTTAAAGGATTGCAGGTATGTAATATGCAGTCAACCAAATTACCTGCAAAAAAAGAATTCTATTTCTTGGTTTCCCACAGATTTGGGGATTTAAAAAACGGAATCAATAATTTTTTTGGATTGGACAATGCCCTAACCAAAATTGGCGGAATTTATGGCGTTACCGATTGGTTGTCTCTGGGAGTATCAAGACATACTTACCAAAAAACGTATGAGCTTGCCGCAAAATACAGATTGGCAAATCAACAAATCAACGGATTTCCTTTTACGATAGTAGGATACAATACCATGGATATTAATAGTGAACTTAAAAAAGATTTATATCCAGGATTAAAGTTTAATAATCGTTTGGCATTCACAACACAGTTATTAGTATCACGCAAGTTCACAAATTCTTTTTCAGCTGAATTAGCCGGAATCTTTGTCCATAAAAATTTATACGATGCATTATTAGACCAGAAAAATGTTTATTTGGTTGGTGCAGGAACACGTTACAAAATTGCCAAAAGATTAAGCATAAATCTTGAGTATGCCGCGAGGGTAAACCTTCCTGATGATACTAAATCTATTTACCACGATCCACTGACGGTAGGTCTGGATATCGAAACGGGCGGTCACGTATTTCAATTGGTTTTCTCTAATAGCCAGCCTATGAATGATGTTGCCATATTTTCGAATGCAGGAGGTAATTGGGGAAAAGGCAGCCTTTATTTTGGATTTAATATGTATAGAGTATTTTAATTAGAAAGTTATGAAAAAAATAAAAATAATATTGGTTTTAAGCGTTGTACTAACATGGGTTTTAGTAATATCGTGTGATACAACCACAATACAAGAAATTCAACCGGTAGTAACAAATCCAACTTATAACACAAACATTGCCCCCCTAATGAATGCAAAATGCGTTTCTTGTCATTCAACTAATGGCCAATATCCGGCATTGACAAATTATGACGAGGTTAAAGAAGCAACTGAAAATGGGGATTTGCAGTGCAGAATTGCAAACAGCTGTGGCTCTATAATGCCACCAAGTGGAAAACTTCCTCAAGTTTTTATTGATATGGTTAATAATTGGAAATTGCAAGGATATGCACAACAGTAAATTTAAAAATATGAAAAAGTTAAGCATTTTGTTTTTTGTACTTCTTGCAGGAAGTACTGTGTTTTCACAAAAAATGATTACAAGATCAGGTGAAATAAAATTTGACGCTACCGTTCCTGGAGCAATGGATGAAGTTATTGGTACCAATAAAACAGTTTCAGCCATTTTTGACAAGTCTACTGGAGAAATTGTTGTTTTAGGATTGGTAAAATCATTCAAATTCAAATCTCCTTTGATGGAAGAACATTTCAATGAAAATTATATGGAAAGTGATAAACTTCCTAAGACTAATTTTAAGGGAAAACTATTGAACTATGATGGTAAAGCCGGAAATTATGATGTTGAAGGAGACTTGACCATCCATGGAGTTACAAATAAAATTAAAGCGAAAGTAGCCATAACTAACGATGGCGATAAGGTTACTGTTTCAGGAACATTTAGTATTAAACTTTCAGATTATAAATTAGAAGTTCCTGCATTGGCAAAAAAGACACTCGCAGAAACAGCTAAAATAGCTTTAAAGTTATCATTAGAAAATAAATAACAAAATAAATTTACTATAAAATGAAAAATTTTTACAAAATTCTTTTAGTAGCATTATTAATATGTTTTACTAATTCGATTGTAGCACAATCAGCGGGGACAATGACATTTACTTTTACAACTCCCAAACATACCTCTGGGAACTATGTGTCAGATGGGAGATATGTATTAGCTGTATGGATTGAAAGTTGTGCAACCTGTGGTGCCGGTACTACAGTTGGAACTTCAACTTATGTACGAACAAAATTGCGTTACTGGGCAGGAGGAACAAATGATCACTTACCAACTTGGAACTCTAAATCAGGAGGTAGCACAACAAATGCAACAACAGGAGCTACATCTACGGTCTTTACCTCGAGAACTGTTACTTGGGATGGTATGAATGCTGCACAAACCGCTTTGGTTGCAGATGGTAATTATAGGGTTTGTGTTCAGGAAACCTGGGGACACGGATCATCAACAGCTACCAGATATTTTCCTTTTGTAAAAGGACCAACTTCATATACCAATACTTCAGATGTTGCTGCTGATGGTAATTTGACTGGAATTTCATTAACTTGGACAGCTACATTAGCAAATGATACATTTGTTGCTAAACCGCAAGCTGTTATTTATCCAAATCCATCCAGTGGAGTTTTTAATATTGAATATCAAAATGAAGTAAAAAATATTAAAGTTTCTAATATTTTAGGAGAGGAAATTTATAATCAAAAAGTTGATTTAAATAGTGAAAACAAAAAGCAAATAGATTTATCAAGTTTTGAAAATGGAGTTTATTTCATTAGCGTAGCCAATGATTACGGCTCTTCAACTTATAAGGTTGTCTTAGATAAATAGAATAGATTGTTATACATATAAAAAAGCATCTGGTTGAAAAATCAGGTGCTTTTTTTTTTTGCTATTTATTTTGAGCTAAAATAGATTTTAAACCGGGTGTTTCATAGGTCTTGTAATCACCTTTCTCATCTGAATAAATTAAAAATGCTTCAATTTCAGGATGTGCTGCGAAATATTTTTTAGCATTTTCAAATCCCATAACCAATATACCGGTTGCAGTTGCATCAGAAGTAATACATTGTTTTGAAAAAATTGATGCACTCAATAAATTATTTTTAGTTGGATAACCCGTTTTCGGATCAATGTGATGAACGTATTTTACACCGTTTTCAATTACAAATCGACGATAATTCCCCGAAGTTGCAATAGCTAAGTTCTCGAGTTTTACTGTAGCTTCCAATGGATTTTGAGATTCTTTATTGTCAATAGGTTTTTCTATTCCAACTGTCCAAAAATCTCCGTTTGGTTGCTTCCCTTTTGCATAAACTTCACCGCCAATCTCAACAATAAATGATTTAATTCCTTTTTTTGTCAAAAAATCTGAAATGACGTCAACTGAATATCCTTGGGCAAAAGCATTAAAATCCAACTGAACTCTTGGATCTTTTTTAACAACTCTGTTCCCTCTTATTTTAATTAAATCAAAGCCCACAAAATTTAAAATACTGTCTATTTTCTTTTTTTCAATAGTTTGCTTTTTACCCGGACCAAATCCCCAGGCATTAGTTATCGGATAAACTGTCGGGTCAAATGCCCCATTAGTAGCCTTCCAGATTTCTTTAGCTTTTTTGAAACAAACTTTAAAGTATTTGTCTATTTTAATATCGCCATCATTAGTGTTAATTCGAGATATAATTGAATTTGGAACATAAGTTGAAACTGATTTGTCAAAATCTACTAAAATCATACTAATTTCAGGTTGAAGGTTCCGGTTTAATTCATCATAATAGGTTATGTGATATGTTGTCCCCTGTGCTTCACCTTCTATAATCGTAGGTTCAATTTGTGAATAGGTAAGATTATAAATAGGAAAAATACAATAGAGTAGAATAATTTTTTTCATGGTTGAATTTATTTGCAGCTGTTTTTTGGAATTGGAAAGCGAAATTCGCCTCCGAGTTTTTTAAAAGTTGAAATGTCTTTGCAGGCACTTTGAGTTTGTTTTATTTTTTGCTTTGCTTCACTTCTCCTAAGATAGTATTCGGGATTGTATTGGTTAATTTCAATTGATTTGTCAAAACTTTTAATTGCTTCAGTGTATTTTTTTTGTTTTAATTTTATTAATCCACTATAAAAAAATGCGCTGTCATTGTTTGAATTGAGAAGTATTGTTTTTGAAAAATCTGAACTTGCTTCTTCGTATTCCATTAAATTTAATTCGGCTACTGCTTTCTTAAACTGCGCTTTTTCATTTTTAGGATTTAATTCAACCGCTTTAGCATAGAATTTAGTTGCTATTGTATAGTTTTTAAACAAATCATTCAGCCTGCCTTTAAAATAATACAAAGTGTCGTTTTGGGTCTTAATTTCATCCGTATTATACTCTTCAAGCAATTGTACATAATTTTTAACATCAATATTTACATCACTTTCATCATCTCCAAGTTCACTGGCTTTTATATAATTGTAAAAAGCTCCTTTAAAATCTTTGAGTTCTTCTTTAATTTGAGCCTGTATTAAATAATTTTTAGTGATAGTTGAATCTAATTGTATGGCTATATTAGTATCACTTAAGGCACTGGTAATGTTACCTAGTTTTTGTTTTAGCAATGCCCTTTCTCCATAGGCTGCACTGTTATCAAAACGTAACTTTATGGCCTCATTAATATCTTCTAATGCACTCTGATATTCTTTTTTCTCAGCTTTTAGCCTTCCTCTGAAAAGATAAGCGTCTGAATTTCCTTTGTCGAACTTGATTAACTTATCATAATCCAATAATGCTCCGCCCTTATCCCCAATTTTTTCTTTAGCCATGCCTCGGAAAAAATAGGTGTCTGCAAAAGTTGTATCAATAGTTAATTGTTTCGTAAAATCAGAAATAGCTCCGGTATAATCTCTTAACTCTTCTTTAAGTAACCCTCTATCGTTATATAACAGTGAATCTTTAGGGTATAATTTTATCAAATTATTATAGACTTCAATCGATTTTTTAAAATTGTTGTTGTTTGCATATTCCTGAGCTTTATATAGTAATTCTTTTTTGTTGATTTGCTGCCCTATACAATTGAAAAAAGAAAAAATAAGAATTAAAAAAAGTGTAAATCGATGCATATGTATTCAATGTGTTATTGCAAAGGGAAATTGAGATACATTATACCAATGCAAAATTTTATAGATTCAAAACTATGGATATTTAGATAGTTAAAACAGTCTTTGGTAAAAAAACCCTATGAAAGAATTTATAAATTACTGTTCTTTCACTTTTGATGCTTATCTGCTTTATCCTATATTTGCACTTCTAAAAAGCACTATCCATGTTTAATAATTTAAGCGATAAATTAGATAAAGCATTCCACATCCTGAAAGGACACGGGAAAATTACCGATGTCAATGTAGCAGATACTTTAAAAGAAGTCCGTCGTGCGTTGCTTGACGCCGATGTTAATTTTAAAATCGCAAAAGATTTTACCACAAAAGTTAAGGAAAAAGCAATCGGTGAAAACGTATTGACGACTTTACAGCCAGGGCAATTATTGGTTAAAATCGTAAAAGACGAATTGACCGAATTAATGGGTGGAGACGCTACAGGAATCAATCTTTCCGGAAATCCCACCGTGATTTTGATGTCCGGTCTGCAAGGTTCGGGTAAAACTACTTTCTCAGGGAAATTGGCGAATTATCTTAAAACGAAAAAGAATAAAAAACCACTTTTAGTTGCCTGCGATATCTATCGTCCAGCGGCGATTAATCAATTGCATGTAGTTGGAGATCAAATTGGGGTTGAGGTTTATTCGGAACCTGAAAATAAAAATGCAGTTCAAATAGCACTAAATGCAATTCAGCATGCTAAATCCAATGGTTTCAACGTAGTCATTGTCGATACCGCCGGTCGTTTGGCAATCGATGAACAAATGATGAACGAAATCGCAAATGTTCATGCAGCCATCAAACCACAGGAGACGTTGTTTGTTGTCGATTCGATGACGGGACAGGATGCTGTAAATACGGCAAAAGCCTTCAACGACCGATTAAATTTTGACGGGGTAATTTTAACCAAATTAGATGGCGATACCCGCGGTGGAGCTGCAATTTCAATTAAATCGGTTGTAGATAAACCAATCAAGTTCATCGGGACAGGAGAAAAAATGGAAGCTATCGATGTGTTTTATCCATCACGTATGGCGGAAAGAATTCTCGGAATGGGAGACGTTGTGTCTTTGGTAGAAAGGGCTCAGGAGCAATACAATGAAGAAGAAGCCAGAAAAATACAAAAGAAAATCGCTAAGAACGAATTTGGGTTTGACGATTTCTTAGCCCAAATCCAGCAGGTGAAAAAAATGGGGAACATGAAAGACTTAGTCGGAATGATTCCGGGTGCCGGAAAAGCATTGAAAGATGTTGAAATTGAAGACGATGCTTTTAAACACATTGAAGCAATCATATATTCGATGACACCAAAAGAAAGAAGTAAACCTTCAATAATCGATATGAAAAGGAAAACCCGAATTGCAAAAGGATCAGGCCGAAAAATTGAAGAAGTGAATCAACTGATGAAGCAATTCGACCAAATGAGCAAAATGATGAAAATGATGCAGGGTGGTGGAGCCAAAAATCTGATGAAGATGATGGGAGGAATGAGATAAAAGGTAAGGACGCGTTGTAACGCGTCTTTTTTTGTAAATAAGACAACACAAAATGAAATTATTAGACGGAAAGAAAACCTCAGAAGCTATCAAAGCTGAAATTACAGCAGATGTCAACAAAATGAAAGCCAACAAAGAAAAAGTGCCGCATTTGGCAGCAGTTATTGTTGGAAATGATGGCGCAAGCCTTACCTATGTTGGCAGCAAAGTTAAAGCCTGCGAATTAGTTGGATTTGAATCTACACTGATTAAAATGCCAAGCACCACTTCAGAAACGGAGTTGCTGAAAAAAATCGAGGAGCTCAATCAGGATGACAACATTGATGGTTTTATCGTACAACTTCCGTTACCGGATCAGATTGATACGCAAAAAATATTGATGGCAATCGACCCAAGTAAAGATGTTGATGGATTTCATCCTGAGAATTTCGGAAAAATGGCGTTAGATATGTCGACTTTTATTCCGGCCACGCCATTTGGAATTTTAGAATTGTTGGAAAGATATAATGTAGAAACCAAAGGAAAACATACGGTTGTAATTGGCAGAAGCCACATCGTTGGAAGACCAATGAGTATATTAATGGGAAGGAAAGGTTTTCCCGGCAACTCCACAGTAACACTTACACACAGTTACACAAAAAATATTGCGCAAATTACAACCCAGGCTGATATTATTATTACAGCACTTGGGGTTCCAAATTACTTAAAAGCCGAAATGGTAAAAGATGGTGCCGTAGTTATTGATGTTGGAATTACCCGTGTTGCTGATGAGAATGATGCAAGAGGCTACCGAATTACAGGTGATGTTGATTTTGATGCCGTTTCTAAAAAAGCATCTTATATCACTCCGGTTCCCGGAGGTGTTGGACCAATGACCATTGCGATGCTGTTGAAAAACACTTTATTGGCAAGAGAGCAAAAAAGGCATAAATCAGAATAGAAAAATCCTGATTGAAAGCTCAGGATTTTTTATACCTTTAAAATTCAAATTCCAGCGTCATGAAAAAAGCAATTACATTTTTAACTATACTCTTGACCTTTGGCTTCACCCAAGCACAGGCTCCGGCGATAGAATGGCAGAAATCATTAGGAGGGACAAATACTGACGAGGCAAGATGCATTCAGCTGACCTCGGATGGCGGTTATATAGTAGCTGGTGATAGTAATTCAATTAATGTGAATGTAACTGGAAATCATGGAGGACCAGATTATTGGGTTGTAAAACTGGATGCTAACAGAAATATACAATGGCAGAAATCTTTTGGAGGAACTAGTACTGATATTGCAAATAGTATTCAAAATACTCCTGATGGTGGATATATTGTCGCGGGACAAAGTAATTCAAACAATGGAGACGTAACCGCAAATCATGGAGGAATTGATTACTGGATTGTAAAACTTGATGTTACCGGGACTATACAATGGCAGAAATCTTTGGGAGGTTCTGGTAATGATGTTGCAAATGCAATTCAGATAACAACTGATAATGGTTATGTGGTTGCAGGTTACAGCCAATCTGATGATGGGGATGTGACTGGACATCATGGAGTGAGTGGACAGGCAGATATCTGGATTGTAAAACTCGATGCTACAGGAAACGTACTTTGGCAGAAATCTTTGGGTGGTTCTGGTGATGATAATGCAAATGCTATCCAAAATACTTCCGATGGGGGTTATATAGTAGCAGGATCAACTAATTCGTTCGAGGGAGATATAACTGAAAATCATGGGAGTTATGATTATTGGGTGGTAAAGCTTGACGCTGTTGGAACTATACAATGGCAGAAATCTATTGGAGCATGGGGCAATGATTACGCGTCAGCTATTCAAACTACGTCTGATAGTGGTTATATAGTAGCAGGCAGTAGTACATCAATCTACGGAACTAATACAGGAACCAGAGCAGATTATGATTATTGGGTGGTAAAACTTGACGATGTTGGAACCATACAATGGCAGCGATCCATTGGATATCCGGATCAAGATTATGCAAACACTATTCAAACCACGTCTGATGGGGGCTATATTGTGACCGGGAGTAGCTATGCAAACAGTGGAGCTACAACTGGAAATCATGGATTGTGGGATTACTGGGTGATAAAGCTAGATAATTCAGGGACTTTACAATGGCAGAAATTCTTGGGGGGGTCAGACTATGATTTTGCTTTCTCCATACTAACTGCTTCAGACGGTGGCTATATTGTAGCAGGAACGAGTCTTTCATCCGATTATGATATAACCGGAAATATTCACGGCTACGATTTATGGATTGTTAAACTAGCATCTGAAGCATTATCTGCACCTGCCTTTGAGAACAATGCTCTGGTTATTTATCCAAATCCTGTTTGTGATATATTGCAAATCCAGACATCCAAAAATACAATAATTACAGGTTTTAAAATGACAGATATACTTGGAAAAGTAATCATTGAACAAAATCAAAACAGCAATACTATTAATGTTGAGAACTTAACACAAGGTGTTTATATACTGAATGCCTATTCTGGAGAAAAGAAATATGCTGCTAAGTTTGTAAAAGAATAAGATTTTTAATTAAAAAAACCTGAGCTATGCTCAGGTTCTTGTTCTATAATTTAGCCAGCCAAAGAGAAGCATTCATGTGCAGTCGCGAATGTGAAGCTAATTCTGTCCAGCCAGGATAAAGTGTATCACCAGAAGCTCCCGTTCCGTCATCTGCCGGCGAACTGTCTCCAATCACAAAAACTCTTCCGGTTCCGAAAGTTGCAGAAGCACACATGATGTTAGAAGTGCCCTGAGATGAACTTCCTCTCCAAATTAATCCCTGTACTGTTGAATTTGCTGAAGTGTTTATCGACATGGTCGCACCATTTGAATATTTTAACTGAGTTACAGCTCCCTGGGAGCCATTCAAAATCGGATTGGCCGTAGTACTCAATCGGTTGGAACTTGTTTCAGAAATATTATTCAAAGAGATGGTTATTCCGAATGGATTTGTTTTGACTGAATTATTCGACATCAAATCATTCCAGATATCAGGTGAATCCCAGCCGTCATTATTTCTGTCAGAAACCGTATGGTCTGAAATCATGAATAAGCCACCACCATTTTTGACAAAGTTTAAAATCGCAGTTTTTTCTGCAGCGGTAAATCTTGTGTTAGGTTCATCGATGACAAAAACATCATAATTTTTTAAATCCTGTGCACCTGTTCCACCATAAGTGATGGCTGTCCCTGAAGGTAAAGTTTCTACGGTGTGCCCTAATTTGGCTAAAGCAATTCCCCATGAAGACAGTCCGCCACGCCAAAAACTTTCAGTAGTCGAAGCTGTAATGTTTGACTGTGCAGGTGTTGGGAATCGTTGCGGAGAAGAATCTGCATCTATAATCCAGTCAGCATTCCCGGCTGTTTCGGCCTTAGTGGCATCAAATAAAAATTTCTTAGATGTTGCAGTAGTAGTAACAGTAGTTGTTGGTGTGTTTTTGTTAGAAACGCTGGCATCATTTTCATTATCACATGAAAATGTTATAATTGCAAAACCTGCAATTATAATTTTACTAAATAAGTTCATTAGATTTTGGTTTGGTTTAATTGGTTTAAGAACAAGTAAATATATGTTTTACCCTAATGCAAAAAAAATTATTTCTTGTTTTTACCGTTTTTAAACTGAACCTTTTCAATAACCTGAATTTTTGAAGCCTGTTTTTTATTGGTCGAATGAAATGATTTTTTACCTGAATCCGTTTTAGGCGTTGGTTTGATTGTCAATTGTGTTGAAGTTTTTGGCTGAATTGCAGCTTTGTTTTGCTTTAAAACTTCTGTCGGATTTTTAGGATTTTCTTTGGTGCCACGCAAGTGGATTACCAATCCATTTAAAAAATTACGCAACACCTGATCACCACATTCCATAAACTTAGGATGATCTGCATTTCTAAAAAAATTCCCTATTTCTCCTTTAGAAATCCTGAAATCGACTAATTGAAGTATCTCTACAATTTGGTCGTCACGAAGTTGTAGTGCAACACGGAGTTTTTTAAAGATGTCGTTGTTGTTCATTTATCTGAGTTTTTAAAACAACCAAAGGTACGCCTTTTTAAAGTTCTCGCGCCACATTTTTTCATTGTGCTGCCCGCCTTTGACGATTACTTCCTTGTTCATTTTTTTGCATTCACACCGTTTAGTATTTACCCAATGCTCCACATTTTTCATGTCAGGAATAACATCGCTGTCACCTTCGTTATCTCCGCAGAGAAAGTAAACTTTTGCTTTAAAATTTTTAGTATGCGCGAGCAAATCATTCATGTCAGCTCTTCCAAACCAAAAAGAAGGAGAGAAGCAGCCTACTTTTCCAAATACTTCAGGATATTTTATCGCAGCATAAAATGAAACCAATCCGCCAAGAGAACTTCCAAAGATAGCTGTATTGTTAGCATTGGTCTTAGTTCTGTATGTTGCATCGATCTTTGGTTTAAGCGTTTTTACGATAAAATCTAAGTAGTTATCTGCATTTCCACCACCATATTTTACATGTTTGAAAGGTGTAAGCTCATCAATACGTTTATCACCTCCATGTTCAATTCCGATTACGATAACTTGGGCATTAATGCTATCCAGAGTTTCATCAACATTCCATTCGCCAACATATGAGGTTGATGCATCAAATAGGTTTTGGGCATCATGCATATATATTACAGGGTATTTTTTGGCTGATGAAACATAATCTTTTGGAAGATATACCCAAATCTTTTTAGAGGTTTTAAGTTGGGGAGCATCTATGGTAAAAGTAGAAACCTGCTTACTGGCAGTGCTTTGCTGTGCAGTAATAGGAACTAAAAAGAATAAACAAACGAGTAACAAAAAGGATTTCAAATCAAGCGATTGTTTATTGTTCATCATTTGGTTTGTCTTCCGGCTTGTCTTCTTTTTTATCTTTTTTCTTTTTCTTTGGAGCTTCTAAATCAGCCTTCAACAGTTTGTATTTTTCTTTTTGAGCAGCATTTAGATAACTGTTGATTGTTTGATCGGATTTCTCCATCAATGCTCTGACTTCTTCTGTTTTCTCTTCTTCAGTACTTCCTTTTTTCAGGACAATATCAACAGCTTTGTTATTAGCGGCAATTTCATTTTTTATTGCAATAAACTGAAGTTCATCAAGAGTTAAATCGTTTTTTAATTTATCCATGAATTTATCAAGTCTTTTTGCTTTATCCTTTTCTATTTCTTCTGCAGAAGGTTTGTTGTTAGAATAACTTCTCGCAATATCCCTGTTAACTCCAACTCCATTTCTTTGCCCGGTATAATTTTGACCGCCATAGCCTTGACCTGTGTACCCTTGGGCAGACATACTTACAGAGGTAATAAATAAGCTCAAAAATGCAATTTTAAATGTATTCATGATGTTTATAATTTAATGAGGTAAAATTATATAAAAATGTAGTCCATTGATGTTAAAAAAATAAAGTTTTAAAATTTCACTTTTTTTTCTATTTTAGCTGTAAATAAATGCTTTTGATGGACAAATACGAAGAAAAAATTGCACTTTTATCTGAAATGATAGCTTTTTCAGTTATTGACGGAAGATTGCACGAAAGAGAATATCTTTTTTTGGCAATGATAGCTGAAGAACTTCAGATTGATAAAGAAGCGTTTAAAAATCTTTTCCATCAGGAAGAGTACCCCATAGTAATTAAATCGGAATTTGAACGAATCCAACAGTTTTATCGTTTAGCCCTGCTGATGCATTGCGATGGTGTTTTGCATGAACGTGAGCAAATCAAAATCCACGAAATAGGAATTAATATGGGATTAAATCCGCATGCAATCAAACGCGTTCTGAAAGCAATGGAAATTTCTCCAAACAAAATGATTTCCCCGGAGTTTTTATTGGAAGTGTTTCAGGAGCAGTTGAATTAAAGCAGTAGCCTGAATCCAAAAACAGGAAGTTCACCCTGAAGAAAATCTAAATCTTCCGACCTTTTAAATCCAATATTTTCATACATTTTCCAAGCAGTCTGCATCGCTTTTGTACTGTGAATAATCATTTGTGACAGGTTTGCACCTTTTGCTTTTTGAATGCAGGCTTCGGTCAATAATTTACCAATTCCCAATCCGCGTGCATCCGGATTGACTGCAAGCAGGCGAAAGCCGGCAGCATTTTTTTCCTGAGTAGCCGTTCCGCCCGAACCATAATATTGCATATCACTAAAGTAAACAACACCGCCAAGTAAATTTTCATCCGAATCAACTGCTACTAAAAGTTCAGTTGCCGGCTTTTTAG